>JBMCUI010000272.1:0-3147 GCA_048622675.1 Spirochaetota bacterium
GTCATAAGGTTCGACTGAGAGAGTCCGCCACAGGGCCAGGAGCACTGTTACCACAGCAGAGATTATTATAGCAGCCGGTCCCTCTGCTTTCAGCCATTTTTTTACAGCCTGGGTTATGGGTACAACTATGGTTGCCAGAGCCAGTATCTCTGTTACTATCTGTGGAGTTATCATCTGCCGCCTCCTTTGGTTTAATGGAGCTTATTTTAGCCAGAAATCATAATAATTGCATTAACATTTGGCAGCTTTGTACAAGTTATAAATGAAGATAACTTTCTTGATTTTAAACGGGGGGAGGGTTATTATTTTTTTCCAACGGACTGATATGAAAGTGCACATACACAGAATTATCCGCTCCCAGAGAAAGACCTGCTCACTGGAGATTGATCTGGATGGTAATCTGCTGGTGAGGGCTCCTGAATGGGCTTCACGCCAGGAGATAGACAGGATAGTGCATAGAAAGCACTCGTGGATATCCAGAAAGCAAAGGGAGGCTGTGGACCGCAGGAGAAAAATTACTCCCAGACGGTTTGTTGAGGGGGAGGAGTTTTTATTTCTGGGGAAGACCTATGTGTTGAAACTTGTGGATGGCACCGGAAGCAGAGGGGGCAGTGGTCTGCAATTGAGGAACGGGTGTTTTCTGCTGAGTAAAAAGTATTTAGCTGAGGCCAGGAAAACATTTGAAAATTGGTACAGGAAACAGGCCAGGGGGGTGCTTTCCGGAAGAGTGGAGCATTTCACCTCTGCTTTGGGCACGGAATGTCCCCGGGTGAAAGTTACCGGTGCCATGAAAAGGTGGGGTTCGTGCAGTTCTAAAGGCAGTCTGAACTTTACCTGGCGGCTGGTTCTTGCACCACTTCACATTGTGGATTACGTAGTGGTGCATGAGGTGGCACATCTCATGGTCAAAGACCACTCCAGGTTTTTCTGGAAAAAAGTAGAAGATGTAATACCTGATTATAAACAAAAGAGAAAATGGCTGAAAGAAAACGGGCACCTGCTGAGGCTTTGAAGCTGTTGTATACCTTGACAATGTATGGTAGCAGTGATGAAACGAGCTTTCAGTTTACTGTCAGATGATTCTGCTGGCAACAAAGCAGAGCAGAGATGATTGAACTCAGAGGTGGTTTTCTCCAGCAAGCATACTTGTTAAACTGTTCAGTATTATATAGAACGCTTTTTTGGAAAGGCAGTTGAGAGCGGTCGGCAGTATTTCATAGCCCCCCCGGTCAAAGCATTCAGGAAGTGGGACATAACCAAAATAACCGTTGGCACATGCCACCGGTACTACCATTCCGCCGTCTCTGGACTGTTTGAGCCGCAGTCCCATCTCTACAAACGGTTCTGCAGGGATGGCACAGAAAAATACTTCTCCCAGTTTTAAAACCTGCAGAGGCACCCTGTAGTATTGAGGCCTGGTGTTGACAAATTGTATGAGCTCCCGGGCCATAATTTTTTTAATGGCAGGGCTTCCCGTGGCCAGGTCCTCTGAGGTGAGTTGTACGGTGGGAAGGGAGCCCTGGGGTTTTTCCACAACCTTCCGGGCTTCTTCAACCTGGGCTACGGAAACCTCCCGGGGCGGGATTTTTACTTTTGTAAACCTGCATGCTGTGGTCTCTATGTGCAGATGGTCCATATGCTGCAAGCACCCCAGAACAATGTTTGCATACTCTTGTGCCAGCCTTTTAGCTTCTGTATACCCGGTCTGGGGTTTCGGACTGCTGGGGTCAAAGTGGTTTATGTTGCCCTGAGGTGCTATCATGGTCACTACTGTTGCAGGGGGCTTTGCTTCAGCCCGGACACTCCTGCTGCGCAGCCCGGCATTTATATATTTTTCCATAATACCGGGCCAGTCGGCAGAAATTAAACTTTCGCCTATGGTATCAGTGTGATTGGAAATGCTCACCAGCAGGGCTATGGGGGTGGTTGTTTCAAAGGCAGTGCCATGGGAGAAGAAACCAGGCTGATTCCCAGATTGTCCTGAAGAGCTTCCTGGACGGAAACCTCCGGCGGGGAAAAACCCGACTACCTGCACCTGAGGATCGGAAGGCCCCTCCGGCTGGACAGCTTCGCTGCAGCACTTTGGAGGATTGGTTATAACCACCCCGTTTTTCATCCACCACCTTCTATTGAAAGACATCCTGCTGCAGAAAGTTCTGGCTGTTTTTACCCTGCATGCTTGACCGGGGCCCATGGTTTTCGCCGTTTCGATAATTTTTTCCTTAAGTTCTGACCTGTACCTGGCGTCCTTTTTTGTCTGAAAAAAATCGCAGAGTGCCGGAGCTGTGTGAGTGTGAGAGGCAAAAATCATTATACATTCGGGCTTGATTTTTATTTTAAAGGCTATTTCTTTGCGGATGGAGTTTGCATATCCTTCTGGCAGGAGGCAGTTGTCGATCTGTATGAAAAGAAAGGTATTGTAATTGGTTTTGACCTGAAGAAGCCTGCAGTACAGGGAGTCCATAACACCTTCGGAAATCCGCTGGGTGAAGTACCCCAGGAGGGGGGTGGAATACCCGGGGGTAATATTCCTGCGTTTAATATCAATGAGAATCATCAGCCTTTTACCGCTCCACCCACAATTCCTGCTACCAGCTCCTTTTCAATCAGCATGAACAGTATAACTATTGGGATTATAGCAATGAATGATGCAGCGCAGAGGTATTCCCACTGGGTGGTATACCTCCCTACGAAATTATATAGGCCCAGGGTTAAGGGAGTTTTGCCTATTGACTGCACCAGGGTAAGGGCAAACATGAACTCATTCCAGGAAGCTATAAATGAATAGATGATGGTTGTGACAAGTCCAGGAGCCGCAATGGGGATCATAATCCTGGTAATGGTCTGCGTTCTGGTGCATCCGTCTATTAAAGCTGCTTCTTCTATATCCACCGGAATAGTTCTAAAGTATCCACTCAGCATCCAGGTAACAAAAGAAAGAGTAAACACGGTATTAACCAGCACCAGACCCAGGTATGTATCCAGCAGCTGCAAACGGGCAATGATTTTAAAAAGTGAGATAATAACAATAATGGGGGAAAACATCTGTACCACCAGGTACAGATAAAGGATGAATTTTTGGCCGAAAAACCGGAACCTGGATACAGCATAGGCGGCAGGGACGCATAGTATTGTGGTCAGGAGGGT
>JBMCUI010000273.1:0-3128 GCA_048622675.1 Spirochaetota bacterium
TACTATGGTTCTGCTGCACAGAAAGGATATGGGACCCGGCCCCATGGTGCATTTCGGTCAAATCCACGAGGAGGTTTCTACAGACAGTTTCAAAACAGAACGAATTCCTACCGAGTATATCCAGGTCTTGGGGGTACAGACCCCTACCGGATTCTGGGAGTGAACAACGGGTCTTCTATGGAACAGATAAAGAAGGCATTCAGAGAGAAATTAAAAAAATTCCACCCCGATGTGGCTGAAAGCCGGGGAATGGGAACGGAATCCAAAAGAGCCTATGAGGAAAAAACCAGACAAATCTGCAGGGCATACCAGATACTGGGTGGCAGATAATCAGGCTTCGCCTATTCAAAAATTATAATTACTCCGCCGTATTTGCTTTTACTTTATGATAGAAAATCCCTTATATTAAGAGGATCATTTTACATAATGAGCATTATTTACATCCACAAAAACCCGAATGGAACTATCAGAGCTCGTCAACAACCTGTATTTCAACATTGTACTGCTGGCTATAAGCTTTGCTATTCTGCTTAAAGCTGCAGACTACTTTGTAGAATCAGCCGCAGGCCTGGCCCTTTATTTTGATCTCCCCAAGATGCTGGTGGGTATTCTGGTGGTAGCATTCGGCACCACTGCTCCTGAAATATCTGTCTCCGCCCAGTCTTCTCTGATGGGTGAACCTGAGTTTGCTTTCGGAAACGCAATAGGTTCTGTAATAGTAGACGACGGGGTGGGCATGGCCCTGGCAGCGCTTATCTCTCCGGTAGTTATATCAATAGAAAAAAACCTCCTCCGTTCAGTGGCCTTGTTCATTATTGCCATTGATACTCTGGCTTATATCCTGAGCCTCAACGGTGTGATAGGTCGCCTGGAAGGTATGGTTTTTATGGCAATTCTTTCATCCTACCTTTTTTATATGGTTTACAGTGAAAAGAAGAGAAAGTCATCCCTGGCCTTTTATGATGAAGAAATCATCCAGGCTGCTGAGAAGCAAAAAGGAAGTCTGCTGAAGATTATTCTGATGCTGACAGGGGGTCTGGCCGGGGTAATTATTGCCAGCCGTCTAATTATATATTCTGCTAAATTCATAGCAGTTTATTTCCAGGTACCCAAAGCAGTAATAGGTCTTACAGTGATTGCCATAGGCACCTCCCTTCCAGAAATAAGCACCTGCATAATCGCTTCTGCAAAAGGCCACGGAGAAATAGCTGTAGGGGATATTTTGGGAGCGGACATTCTGAACATCCTGTGGATTATAGGGTTATCTGCTGCTGTGAACCCTATTCATATTGATATTTTTACCGTCCACTTTTCCTTCATATCCATGCTGGTAATTGTACTGACCATGCTCGGAGTTATGCTTTTAAAATATAGGCTGCCGCGGTGGAGCGGCGCTCTGCTTTTGGCATTGTATGCAGCATATGCATTTTTAAATTACAGGTTCTACCATATGTAAAAGGAAAAAACATGAAAACCAAACACCTTGACCCGGAAATACTTGATCAGATAAAAAAATCACAAAAAAATGAAATCACAGAACACAGGATCTACTCTAAAATCTCCAGGTCCATAAAGGATGAAGAAAACAGGAAAATCCTCCAGCAGATAGGAAACGACGAGCTGGAGCACAGCCGGTTCTGGAAAACGTATACCGGCAGGGAGATACATCCCAGTCGATGGAAAATAATCATGTTCTTTTTGATTTCAAAAATTTTAGGACTTACTTTCAGCATCAAGCTCATGGAGAAGGCCGAAGAGGCTGCCCAGATAGACTACCAGAGAATAACCAGGGCTATTCCCGAAGCAGAAAAAATAGTCCATGACGAAGAAGAACATGAAGCGAAACTGATAAGCCTTGTCCAGGAAGAACGCCTCAATTATATGGGCTCCATTGTTCTTGGCCTGAATGATGCTCTGGTAGAGCTTACCGGGGCCTTGGCAGGACTGACATTTGCGCTTCAGAACACCAGGCTGATTGCCCTGGCAGGACTGATTACAGGTGTTGCCGCTTCTTTTTCTATGGCTGCTTCGGAATACCTTTCTACCAAGGCTGAAGGGGGAAGCCAGTCCGCAGGAAAATCCTCTCTCTATACCGGAATTGCCTACATCTGCACGGTCATTGTTCTGGTGCTTCCATACCTGATCTTCAGCAGCTATCTAGTCTGCCTGAGTGTTACCATAGCGGCTGCTCTTTTAATAATTCTGTTTTTTAATTTCTACATTTCTGTGGCCAAAGACCTGGTGTTTATCAAAAGATTTTCGGAGATGGCCGGAGTTAGCATGGGAGTAGCCCTGGTTTCTTTTGGAATCGGGTACCTGATCAGAATATTTCTGGGGGTAGAGGTGTAAACAGAAATGCCGGTCGGAGATATAGTAAAAGACCACCTTATATAAAAATAAAAACCGACAGATTGGATAGGGAGTGGGCTATTGTGGAGGGAATGAGGTTCCTGTCTGCCATATACAGTATTCCGAAGCACACCCTCACTACAAACACCAGAAAAAAATCCAGCGCATTGCCTGGTAAATGGGCCAGAGAAAATATGGCTGCTGAAATGGGTATAGATGCTGCTGCCTTCCTGCTTTTTTGCATAATATTCCAGATTAACCCGGGAAAATGTTTTACACACGGTCTTGTGTTGTTTTATAATAAAGCACAAGAACTTCTACTGCAATGTGATTATTATTTTACCTCAAGTAATACAATGTTAACTGCAGATAAAGGGATAATATTTATGAATTAATAACAAACATTTCATAATTTTTAAAAAAATTGATATAATTTTTAAGCCGAGATATTATTATCGCATTATTTAAAGAACAGGAGGAAGACATGACAACATTTAAAAAATGCATCGGCTTGGTGGGCGCAGGTGCGATTCTGGCCCTCTTTGCGGTGTCCTGCTCATCTATTACAGATGCAGTAATCGGTGGGGCAGCTTCAGGGGTGGGCCGTTCTGCCTCGGAAAGGACCGAGCAGGCTGTGTACAAAAAAACTGCACCCAAGGAGCAGCTGCCTCCTTCCAGCTCCCCACAGTGGAACCAGTACATGGCCAACCAGGCCCAAGTGGTTTTTTCTTACACCTTCTCCCCGGGCGGATACTGGCTGGGGCAGAAAGACTACCAGC
>JBMCUI010000274.1:0-3054 GCA_048622675.1 Spirochaetota bacterium
GCCTCTACCGAAGGCCCTGAAGCTCTTCCTGGTGGATATTACCTTTTTCATCCACCATAACAGCGAAGATGAGTTTGATTCCTGGTTTTCCACATTGGTTGACTCGTAATGGTATTCCGGATCGATTATTACCGGAAGATAGAGCTTCTGGGGATTTACACTGGAAAACCCAGCGTTTTTATCGGAGCTCCACTGCATAGGGGTTCTTACCCCGTTTCTGTCACCCAGGTAGTAATTGTCTCCCATACCTATTTCGTCCCCGTAATAGATAATAGGGGTGCCTGGCAGAGAAAAAAGCAGAATGTTCATCAGCTCAATTTTCCTCCGGTCATTAGAGAGAAGAGGGGCCAGACGACGACGGATGCCCAGGTTAAGCCTTGCCTTGGTATCCCTTGCATATACCCGGTACATGTAATCACGTTCTTCGTCGGTGACCATCTCCAGAGTTAGTTCGTCGTGGTTCCGTAAAAAAAGAGCCCACTGGCAGTGAGGATGGACAGAGGGAGTCTGGTCCATTATATCAAAGATGGGAAAACGGTCCTCCATCTGAAGGGCAATAAACATCCTGGGCATCAGAGGGAAATGAAATGCCATATGGCATATGTCTCCGTTTCCAAAGTATGCTACTGCATCCTCCGGCCACTGGTTTGCTTCTGCCAGAATCATCCTGTGTTTGTAAAAAGAGTCAGCATGTTGTCTTAATTTTTTCAAGTATTCGTAGGTTTCAGGGAGGTTTTCACAGCTGGTGCCATCCCGTTCGAACAGGTATGGAACAGCGTCCAGCCTCAACCCGTCAACACCCAGATTGAACCAGAAGTCCAGCACTTTGACCATTGCTTCCTGCACCTCAGGGTTATCATAGTTGAGGTCGGGCTGATGGGAGTAGAACCTGTGCCAGTAGTAGGCTTTTGTCTGAGGGTCCCAGGTCCAGTTGGAGGCCTCATAGTCCTGGAATATAATCCTGGCTTCCTGGTATTTTTCAGGGCTGTGGTTCCACACGTAGTAGTTTCTCCATCTGGTACCAGGATTTGCATTTCTGGCCTTCTGGAACCACTTATGCTGGTCCGAGGTATGGTTAAGTACCAGCTCAATAATTACTCGTATCCCCTTCCTGTGGGCAGCCCGTAAAAAGGTCTTAAAATCACGCAGGGTCCCATAGTCGGGATGGACCCTTGTATAGTCTGCTATATCATATCCGTCATCGCGCATAGGGGAGGGATAAAAAGGGAGAAGCCATATTACAGTAACCCCCAGGTTTTCCAGGTAATCAAGCTTTTCAATGAGCCCCTTGAAATCTCCCATACCATTTCCACTTTTGTCGGCAAATGCCTTAACATGCAGCTGGTATATTACGGCGTCTTTATACCACAGAGGGTCGTCGGTGAAAAATTCTGCTGCTGACATGAACGGTCTCCCGGGAATAATTATATGGTTGGTGACAGTATATAAAACGAACCAAATAATGGTAATTGCGTGACCTGGTGCATCATATACTTTGCCATTTTATTTATCTATATTACCTGTTTTATTGATGGATTTAGGGTTATGAACAGCTGTAATAAAATGACATCAGCAGTGGAAAATATCAAGGTAAAATTGTCTGGTCTGTCAAACAGGTCAGACTGAGAGGGGTTTCCCCGGAGGTTTGCGAGTTTACTCAGCAGTGTTCAATTACCTGGTATAAGTCCATATTCTTGCTTGAGCCGTAAAATACGCTCCACCCCCTGGTCGATTTCCTCCATGGATATTTTTCCCTCCAGATAAAGCTCGTAGACCTGGTCTGTAAGGTCCTCCAGGCTGTACCTGTGGTGCACCAGTATCAAGTCCACACCCACATGGAACAACCGGTCCAGGGTTTCTTCCGTGGAAAAATGGTTGGACAGGGCCCCCATGGAAAGTCCGTCGGTAATTATTACTCCCTGAAACCCATATTTATTCCTGAGCAGGTCCCCCAGGATGTGCTCGGATATGGTAGCCGGGTACAGGGGGTCAATCCGGGGAAACAGGATGTGACCGGTCATCACCGCAGGAGCCCCGTGTTGAATTGCCTGTATGAAAGGCTTGAGGTCCCTCTGCTCAAGCTCGCCCAGTCCCATATCCACCGCCGGAAGGGCGGAGTGAGAATCGACGGTAGAGCCCCCGTGCCCCGGAAAATGTTTAATGACCGGAATTACCCCGGCCTCTCTGGCACCCCTGAGATAGGAAAGGCCGAACCCGGCGATTTTCTCGGGATCATTTCCCATGGACCTGTCGCCAATAATGGTACCATCGGGTCTGCCGTACAGGTCCAGTACCGGGGCAAAGTTCATGTTGCAGCCCAGTGCCACAAGTTCCCTGTTGATCACATAGGAGGCTTTTGCGATGTATTTGGGGTCATTGTACTGGGCCCAGTAGTAAGGTGCAGGAAATCGGCACAGCTGGTTGAACCTGAAAGAGCTGACCCGGCCCCCTTCCCGGTCCACCCCTATGAACAGTTTTACAGGTGGAAAGTTCTGCATGGCGGCTTGTTGAATATTCCGGGTCAGGGTATTAATCTGCTCAGCGGATTCTATATTCCAGGGATAGAGTATTACCCCGCCTGCATATTGACGGGATATCAAACGGAGGTTCCGGTGATGCAGTTCGGTGCCTTCTATCTTGGTAATGAAGCGCTGGCCTATTTTCTGTTTCACGCTCATAAGCATCATGTATTCTTTTATTATGTCATGCTCGGCTGCGGGCTCAGCCTGAGGGAGTGCTGCTGTTTTTATTTCAGGGTCGGGCTTCAGTCCGGTTTTTGCTTCAGTTTTTTCTTTAACCTCTGTTGCCGGGGAGGTATGGTGTGATTTCCCCACCACCGGTTCTGTGGTTTGGTTCTGTGCAGGTTTCCCCGGCTGGGCTTCCCGGTCCGGGTGTGCTGATTCTTGGGGAGGCTTTATAAGACTGGGTTCAGGGTGCTTTTCCGGGGCTTTCTGCTGTTCAAGGTTTTTTTCTTCTGTGGACGAGTGCTGAAATGATGGTTCCTCCTGCTGGTGGTCATCCGGCTGGGACTCAGGTGTTCTCATAGCAATCATA
>JBMCUI010000275.1:0-3034 GCA_048622675.1 Spirochaetota bacterium
CCTCGTTTTGTAATGGCTCCATAATGTTTTTGATCACCACTTATATCCAATTTAGGAGTATATCCAGAGAAATAGGTAACTTGTTTGCTGCTGGCAAACCTCTCCATGTTCCCCAGATAGCACATCTGGACAAAGGCTGCGGTTGGACCAATCCCAGGAATGCTCATCGATATGGTAGTCTCTTTAGGATGTCTTCTTAAATGCTTTTTTTGTTCTTCATCGATTTCTTGTAGATGCTGCTCATACAGGTCAATCAGTGTGATAAGGCGTTTTGCCTGGTTTTGATAGATCTCAGGAAGATTTTGTACGGCTTTGTCTCTGCTGTATTTCTGTTTGAGCTCATTTCTTTCATAATCCACAATGCCGTTGTTCCACAGAAGGCTGTGAAAAGCATTTATGGATTGTGTACGTGCTCTGTTTATTCGCAAACGCTCCGTCGCGGAGCTCCTCATCACCATCTCCTCATCACTGGGAATAGCAACTGTGGGAAGTTCCTCTTCCGGTGTTCTCTGGATGAACTTAGCGATTCTTAAAGCATCTTCCTTATCTGATTTTTTTAAGCTCTTGAATATGAGGTGAAGTTTTCCCGCATTGAGCACGTAGACTTTACACCCTACTTTCTTTTGAATGAGCTTTGCCAGCAGAAAACTGCTGTTCCCTGTTTCGAAGCCTACCACATCCTCCTTGCACAGCGAAGAAATAAACGCTTGCTTTCCCTCTGGAGAAGCTGTATACTTTTTCCGAGAGATAGTTGAAGATTCATCTTGTACAATTGCAACTTCGAAACTTCTTTTGCTCATGTCGATACCTACGTAACGCTTTTGATTTGTCATGATTGTGACCTCTTTTTTGAGATTCAAAAGAAAGGAGCTTTTCCCACAGTCTGCTACACCAGTATCCTATTCGAGATCGTGTCTTAGCAACGCAAAGAACACGTCTCACTGAGGTGTACGGTGGCCAGCTTAGGCATATCATTATTTTCGAGGTCAAAGCCTCACATTGGATTTCTGCCTGCCACCGGCTCCTTGCTTTCGTCAAAACAAGGATAGCAGATTTCATGAAAAGGGAAAACTCCTTTCTTTTTTTCTCACAATCACAACATAGTTCATTATATGAAAAGTATCTGGGCTGCGTCGTACAGGTATTTTCCGCTGAAGAACAAAAGGAAGCTTCCGCACACCCCGAAAACCACTTTCTGGAATACTTTCCCAAAAAAGCGTCCGCCTCTGAAAGAGAGGTTTGAAAGAAACAAGCACCAGGCCAGATCGCAGCTCCAGTGCACCACAGCAAATGCTGCAAATCCAAGCAGTCCGAATTCCACGGATTTCATCACCAGGGAAGCCCCCAGGGTTGCCCACCATATCAAAAAGTAAGGGTTGCCTGCACTCAGCAGGACCCCTGCTGTCAGGGGGGAATGTGTATAATTTTCAGTGCCTACTTCGGTTTGCCTGATGCTCCGCAGCATGCCTATCCCCATAAACAGCAGAAATCCCCCTCCCAGAAACCCGATAGCTATTTTTACGAAGGAGAGCTTGAGCAGGTACCCGAAGCCGTAAAAAATGGCCACCATCAGGGGGATTTCTACCACTGCATGGCCCACAGCAATGCCGGCCCCTGCGTTGGGGGAGGTGCTGCCTTTGCCTATGGTGGCTGCTGTAATAGGGCCTGGAGCCATAACCCCGGAAAGTGAGATGAAAACGGCCTGGGCCAGAAATGCTAAGAAATGCATACTTTTTCCACTGTTTTAACACCCGCTGGTCTACAGGGCGTTTATCCAAAGCGTAATAAGGTAGTGCGAATGCAGTTGATATCCAGCCTGAGATACCAATTTCTTATAAATTGCATGAAACATGGCTTACTTCTGGTCAGCAGGAGCGAAATGGTAGAACTCCATGGTGAATGAAGCCCTTCCCTGGCTCATGGACCTTACATCAGTGGTATAGCCGAACATCCGTGAAAGTGGTACTATGGCGTCTATCTTTTCCACTATCTGAGTACTTCCCACATTAAGGATATGCCCTCCCCTGGCAGTAAGGTCTCCCAGTATATCACCCACAAACTCCTTGGGAGTGGTAACCTCAACAAACATATAGGGCTCCAGGAGTATACTTTCTGCTCTGGTGCAGGCTTCGTCAAAAGCATGGGAAGCAGCTGCAGTGAAACCCAGCTCTGATGAGGCCGAAGGATTAAAAGAGCCGCCTTCCAGTACAGCAAGAACATCAATAACCGGGTAGCCGGCCTTTACCCCGCTTTCCATGGCATTAAATATCCCTTTTTTGATGCTCTCCAAAAACTGGGGTGGTATTTCCTCTTCGGAGGCGTGGTTTTCAAACTGGTTTCCATTACCCCTTTCTAAAGGGTGGACCGAGACTATGACATGACCAAAATGGTCTTTTCCTGCTATCTGTCGCTGGTATTTTGCTTCGGCTTTTGCCGGCCTGGTTATGCTCTCCCTGTAGGCTACCTGTGGATTGCCCACATTGGCCTCAACTTTGAACTCCTTGGTCAGCCTCTGGATAAGCACTTCCAGGTGCAGCTCTCCCATTCCGGAGATTATTATCTGGCCTGTTTCTTGGTCGTTCTTCACCATGAATGTGGGGTCCTCCCTGGCAAGCATATCCAGAGACTGTTCCAGCTTCTGCTGGCCCCCCGCGCTTTTGGGCTCAATGGCCACCGAAATAACCGGCGCCGGAAACTGGGGGAGCTCCAGCATTATCTGCTTTCCTTCAGAGCACAGGGTGTCCCCGGTATGGGTATTCTTGAGCCCCACCAGCACCCCGATATCTCCGGCATACAGCACCTCTTCGTTTACCCGTTTGTTGGAAAACATCCTGATGATCCTGTTGACCCTCTCCCGCTTCTTTTTATTGATATTGTATACTACATTACCGCTTTTAATGAAACCCGAATAAACTCTTACATAGGTGAGTATCCCCGCCTGGGTGTCGCTCTGTAGTTTAAACGCCAGAGCAGACAGGGGAGCGTTGTCATCACAGAGCCTGACCTCCGATTCTTCTGTTTTAGGATTTACTCC
>JBMCUI010000276.1:0-3033 GCA_048622675.1 Spirochaetota bacterium
ACCGGGGACAAGGCTACCCTGTTCAGCTCGGAAGGTAACATTGTGGCTACCAGTTTCAGCTCCTATCCCACCTACTACCCGGTTTCCGGGGGGGCAGAGCAGGACCCGGGTCTGTACTGGAAGTCGTTCTGCGAGGCTTCCAGAGCTCTTATTGAAAAATCAAACCTCAGGCCTTCTGATATAGGTGTGGTCTCTTTCTCCGGGCAGATGATGGCTGCTCTTCCGGTGGATGATAATGGAAAGGCTCTTAGAAACTCCCTAATCTGGGCTGACCTGCGTTCTGTACCACAGGCTGAGAAAATTGCAAAGAGAATAGGAGAAGACAGGGTTTATGAGCTTACCGGACACAGGCTGAGCGCTTCTTATTCTGCTGCCAAAATAATGTGGATAAGAGAAAACCAACCGGATGTTTATAAAAACACGTTTAAGTTTATTCATGCCAAGGATTTTGTGGCATCGAAACTTACGGGTAATATTTGCACTGATTTTTCGGATGCCACTGGAATGAATCTTATGGACATTCGAAAGCTGGATTGGTCTGAACAGATGCTTGAGGCCACCGGTATAGAAAAGGACAAACTTCCCCAGCCAGTTGAATCAACAAAAGTTTGCGGAAGAGTGTGCGCAGATGCAGCATCCCAGAGCGGCCTGGTGCAGGGAATTCCAGTGGTTGCAGGGGGAGGGGATGGTCCCTGTGCTACCTGCGGTGCAGGAGTGGTAAAAAGCGGAGAGGCCTACATATACCTGGGTACCTCCACCTGGATGGGTCTGGCCTCTGATACTCCCATCGTTGACCCCCAGAAGCGGACTTTTACCTTCAGCCACTTCAAAAAAGGGCTCTACATGCCTGCAGGCACCATGCAGGCAGGGGGAGGGGCCATAAAGTGGTTCAAGGACAACCTGTGTGAAACTGAAACAGAAGCTGCTAGAACAGCAGGTATCGATACCTACGACATTTTGAATGTTAAGGCACAGAAGGTTTCTCCCGGCTCCGGTGGAGTTATTTTCTTGCCCTATCTTATGGGAGAAAGAAGCCCCCTGTGGGACCCACAGGCAAAAGGATGCTTCATAGGGCTCACCATGGTTCACCAGAAGCAGCATATGCTTCGTTCAGTGATGGAAGGAGTAGCCTACAATATGAGGCTTATACAGGAGGCTTTTGCAGAACAGGGTATTGAAAGCCGGAACATAAGGATGATAGGAGGAGGAGCTAAAAGCCCATTATGGAGGTGTATATTTGCTGATATAATGGAAAAACCCATTCTCAGGCTTAATTTTATAGAGGAGGCCACTTCTGTAGGAGCTGCTATTGCCGGAGGAGTAGGCGTTGGGATTTTTTCATCTATAGAAGAGGCGGCCAGGATAGTAAAGGTGGAAGAAAAAACCCACCCTCGAACGGAAAACTATGAAGTGTACAGGAAATATTATAAGATATTCCAGGGATGCTACTCTCAGCTTGCAGATATTTTTGATGAACTATCAAGTTGATCCTGCTCTGATTTTACTACCAGGAAGCGGTATTTTTAAGAGAATGATCAGCGCACTTCAGCTGTTCTCTCTCAGCTTCTTTCTTCCCTCGGAACTTCATCATCCCAGCAAGTTCTGAATGCAGTTAAATGAAGAATTACAAATTTGTATCCATTTAATGAAGCAGTTACACTATTGTAATAAACTGCCTGAGCATCCTGGTTTTTTCTCTGCGGAATACTGTAACTACATGTATTTCTTGTTTTATTTTTTTATCCAGCGAAGCTAATTATGGAACATGAATTGCTAATTATCACAGTGACCAATTTTATGCGTAAAAGGAGAAGTCAATGGATGGAGATATTCCCAGAAGCCCAAATGTATTTCACCCTACCAAACCGTCTGCGGTGGGGTCCAGAAACAGTCTGGCCCAGGAAGGAAGGAATCAGCAGGAAGAATACAGACACATGATTGAGGAGGAAACAGAGAAAGTACTGAAGGAAATCTCGGTCAAGCTTCCCAAAGAGGTGCTGGACAAACTGGAGGTAATGGGCGGCATCAAACAGAAGCTGTACAACTACTTCAACCAGAACTACCAGAACATGTTCAACCGCTACCTTACCACCACCGAAGATGAGATGGTGAAAAAGATCCGCAACTACATTGACAAAGAAGAGAACAAAGTGACGGCCCGGTATACTCCCAAGGAGATAGCGGAGATGCTGGACCAGATCGGTGGTGCGGACAAGTTCAACACCGGAGAGATAGAGAAGTCCATAGTGAACATTTACGGTCACCTGCAGGGGCACATTCAGCGGGGGCTGAACGAACTGGAGAATGACACCAACGCCCTGCTGAGGCAGAAGACTGATGTGGGGGCCTTCATCAGGGGGGAGAATGCCTACTCTATTGTCAAATGCTCCTTCAAGGACAACACCTACAAGCCCCGGACGGTGACTGATGTGAAGCTTTCGGTCAACATACTGGACTCGGAGCTGATCAGTCCCATATTCCACTACCAGGTGACGGTGGAGTATCTGATCAAGGACCAGATTTCCAAGACCATCATGGACATGATTGACCGGGAGGTGGAGCGGTTCAAGGAACAGCTGGTTGACGAGGGCAAAGAGGAGCTTTCAGACGGGGAGCTGATGTTTGAGAAGATGAAGCGGGTGCCCAATTATACCGACGATGAGAAGGAGGACGAGAAGTCGCGCCGGTACACGTTCATGGCCAAGAGCCTGATGGACAAGATTGAGGGTCTGAGGGCAGAGATTGACCAGAGTGAGTTTGACCCTCTCAATATCAGGGAGAACCTGAAAAAGATAGTGGACATGGAGAACATCAGGAACCGGGGGTTCAACACCGCCATCAACTCACTGACTTCCATACTGGACACCAGCAAGATGGGCTATCAGTATGCAGAGAACCTGAAGAATGCCAGAGAGGTGGTAATAAGAGAATATGAGGACACTGACCCCACCAGGCTTCCTGACGAACACTACCAGATGAGGCTGAAGTACTACGACCAGGCCCAGCTGCTCAAAGAGAGGGATGCCTACGACA
>JBMCUI010000277.1:0-3017 GCA_048622675.1 Spirochaetota bacterium
GGCCCCCTTTATGTAGCCTTCCCTCTGGCCCAGTCTCTCCTTAAAAAGGGTGCAAGCATCACCAACATAGTCATTTTTCTTTCAGCATGGGCCTGTATCAAGATACCCCAGGAGCTGGTGGAGCTTCAGTTTCTGGGGATAAAGTTCACGGCTCTTCGGCTGGCCCTGACCATTATTTTTGTATCCCTGATGGGATTCTCTATTGAAAAAATTATCCAGAACAACAAAGGGAGGAACTCAGCATGATAAAAAAAATACAATTGAGGAATATTCACCATTGGTCAAAACCAGTTGGAGATGGAGGATGGTGATGTGGTATTTTCACCCGCCGGTGAGCAGGGGATAAAGGCCTTGGAAAGGATGTGCATCCTGGGAATACAACAACCACATTAATAGATTTTTTTACAGTTTTTTACATTTCATTTATACTCTGGAAAAAAAGACAAATTCTCTGACCAGATATCAGGAGGTCAGAAGCAGAGGACGGCTACAGCCAGGGCTTTAGTTATCAAACAACAAATTACCTGTGGGCGATACTGGACTCGAACCAGTGACTTCTACCATGTGAGGGTAGCACTCTACCGCTGAGTTAATCGCCCTTCACTCCAAGTATACTATTTTGCACATCAATGTCAAGCGAAACAGAGCATTTGCATGGTAAAGATTATGCCTGTGGGCACCGCCTAGTGCATGAATTGGGTGGTTTCGTAGACAAGTGGATTTTATTCAGTTATTTTTTATACCGTTTTGAGCCCCTGTTATTTTTTAAGCCCAATGATAAACTTTTTATCCTTTTTAGGAAAACCTTCTATCTCTTGTTTTGCTTTTTCATACCCTTGTCTTCCCAGCATCCCGTATGCATAGTTTTTACCAGCTTCAACACCCGGCTGGTCCAGGGAGTTTACATTGTACAGGTATCCGGCAAAAATAGTCTGCACCTCGTACATATAGAAAAGCTGGCCTATGGTGTAAGGGTTTATTTCAGGGAGGGTTATCTCTATGTTGGGCCTTCCCGATTTTACAAGTGCCAGTACAGTGGCTTTCTGTTCTGCATCAAGCAGTTCGTTGAGGGTATGACCTCCAAGGTATGATATTCCTTCGTAGCCTTCATACAGGGTGGGGATATTAACAAAGTTACTGAAGTTTTCTACCTTTAACGTGGTAATAATTTTATCATAAGGTCCTTCCCTGTACAGCTGGATCTGCGAGTGCTGGTCTACTGCTCCTACAGCTTTTATAGGGGTCTGGCCTGCATATACCACCTCCCCGCTCAAGGCAAACTTTTTGCCGAGACTTTCTGCCAAAAGCTGACGGTACCAGTTGGAAATTTCAGCCAGCGACTGGGTGTAGGGCATTAACACTGCCATATTCACCCCTTTTCTATTATGCAGATGATAGTGAATAACAGCATTCAGGTAGGCAGGGTTCTGTAAAAGGTCCTCACTTTTACATAATTTGTCCATATATGAGGCCCCTTCCAGAAGAGATTCGATATCAATACCAGCCATGTAAGCAGGAAAAAGCCCTACAGCGGAGAGGACCGAGAACCTTCCTCCCACTCCTTCGGGGATTTTCAGTGTTTTCAAGCCCAGGTTATTGGCAATTTTTCTGAGTGTTCCTCTCTCCGGGTCCGTCGTTGCCACCACCTGTTTTGTAAAATCTTCCATTCCAATTTTTTCTACCATATGTTTTTGGAACAGCAGGAAGTTGGCCATTGATTCTGCTGTCGTACCCGATTTGGTTATTACATTTACAAGAGTTTTTTCAGGATTGAGTATGTCGAACAATCCCTTGATTTCGTTGGGGTCGATGTTTTCTGCAAAAAAAATGCGCGGTGCTTTTCTTTCTTCGGTAGGAAGAAGATTATGGAAAGGGTGGGTAAGTGCCCTGGTAAGGGCTATTCCTCCTAGCGAGGAACCCCCTATGCCTATGACCAGGATGTTTTCCAGGTTGTTTCCCATTTCCTTTTTTATGCTGTCACCTAGAGACTTAATTTCGTCGATTTCTTCTTTCCTGTAGGGTAATTCATAAAATGGCAGGCCTCCTATGTTTCTCTTCGAGGTAAGTATGCTATGTATTTCAGAGGTTCTATTTTTGTAGGATTCCAGCTCTCCCATACTTACGCTCAGGGGGCTGGAGGTTCTTTCGGAAATAGTGTTGTTATAATCATATATTATAGATTTTTTGATCATAGCAAATCCTCCGTTTGCAGTATGCATTCATATTAACAATAACACTGTCTATTTTCAAGCTCATTTATGAGCAATTATGTGTTGAAGCGGCAAGAATTTGGTATTAATCTACTGAGTTATGAAACCATGGATTATTAAAGTGCTTATTATTATGGGCCTGGCTAAAGTACTGTTTGCAGGCGGGGTTGCGGCCAAACAGCTACAGACGGCCCATTTTATACTAATCAGAGGATACCCATATACCAGTCCAGAATTTAATTCAGATAGATATACAGATGTTATGCTCCGGTTCGGGGATGAGGTGATAGTAATAGATACGGTTAAAAAAGGAGGAACGGAGTGGCATTACTGTGTAAAAAAACCTCATATTTTTTTTATTCCTTCCATGTTTGTCACAAAAGCAACAGCAAGTATAAAATACGATGAAAATGGTAATATCCCAATTGGAGAAGAAGTAGTAGACATTGAGTCTTCTCTGCCACTTTTTTACACACCCGGTGATCTGGTTGAATTACCAGACCGATACAAGGCCACCGGGTATAAAAACAGGTCAATGCTGCTTAGAAAAAATGCAGCCAAAAATTTTATGCACATGATAGACGCTGCCACAAGCGATGGGGTGGATATTGGAGTGCTGTCTGCATTCAGGACTGCCAGATACCAGTCCTATCTTTACACCCGGGCTATTCGAAAGTACGGTGTTTTTCAGTGCAGAGTGGCAAAGCCAGGCCACTCGGAACACCAGCTGGGTACCACCTGCGACCTTACCACCGGCGAAATTTCTTACCGGCTTTCAGGTGATTTTGAAAATACAGAGGCATACAG
>JBMCUI010000278.1:0-3014 GCA_048622675.1 Spirochaetota bacterium
AGAGTATTCGGGACTCCGCGGCATTGCATATCGAAGAAACAAAATCCACCTCCTGCTTGTCAATTCGCTCCAGTACACTCCCGCCCCATACTACTGAAAAATTGGTAATGTTCGACCCTTTTTTCCTGGGTATGATCAAAAAAGGCTTGTCAATATTAAAACTCTGGTCCATTACTTCATCAAAGACGAACTTTACTCCCCTTGTATCCACAATGCTCCAGTTCAGTTCTTTTATTTTGTCAATGAACTTTTCTGTCATAAAAAAAGGAAGTAGGTGCTTCAGATTTGAATCCATGTGTGCTGATTCATATATCTGGTTGCTTGCCCGGTGCAGAAATGCATACTGAATCTTATCCCCGAGAGTCTGTGACAGTTTAGAGGAGATATACTGAGCGATTTTATTTGGGGACCCCATCCAAAATATTTCTCTGGTAACTTCTTCGATACTTGAAAGATAGGTTTGAAGTTTTGCATCCATCATGTAAACTCTCTCCTGATTATAAAACTACACAGCCCTGCCCATCCTATCTGAACACAACTTTCGTCTGCAGGGCCTCCCTGAATATATGGAGCCTGTTTTACTTATTATACTAATTTACATACAAAATTGTAAAATTAACAGAAAATATTTGTTATGGCAGAAATTGGCTGGCGATTCAGGAAGGTAGTAAACTCTGGCATTAACCACAATCTGGATTAATTACTTTTTATTTCCGTAATTTTCAAACATCGGACTTATATTCTGTATTTAAAACGTCCCTATTTTCTGGCTTTTAATGCAACCTCGAACCTTTTCTGTTTGTCCTGGAGTTCCATAGCCTTCAGCTCCTTTTTTACTTCCCGGCCTTTAGCTTTTTGTCCCCCGTATTGGGGCATCTTCAGGGCTTTGGTGATTTCCTTGGTTTCAAAGTATGGGTTTTCAATTATTACTTTCAGTATCCTCCTGCCCAGCTCACTCCTGGCCCTGGATAATATTTGCTCTTCTATTGAAGGTGTTTTTTCTGAAGGCTCCGAAGGTTTGGGCTCCTGGCGTTCTTCTCCACCGACAGCTGGTCTGGACGGTGCCTGCCTTGAGGCAGTAGAAGCTGGTGATGGTGAAGTGATTCTCTTTTGTGTGGTTCCTGCTGAAGGTCTGGCCTTTGGCTTTTCTCCGGTAAAGTTGGCCTTTGCCTCCTCCAGACTGTCGAATGATTTTAGAATTGAAGAGAATTCCATCAATTCGTACACATCATAGACATCGGGAGACATGTTCGCCAGAACCAGGTCCCCATTATTTTCTCTGATTTCTCGTATTTCACTCACAAATACTCCCCATCCAGCACTGCTCACATAATCTATATTTCCAAGGTCAACAATTATATTGTACTTGTTAAGGGCCAGCTGCTCCTCCAGTTTTTTCTCCAGTTCAGGTGCAGTGGTGGTATCAATAAATCCTTTGGCTGAAATTATAGCCACTTCATTATTATTTCCTGAATATGATACATCAACTTGAATGTCTGCCATCAAGACCTCCCGGACTTTTTTACATTATAACTAATAATTATCAGATAGTTTACTAATAAATTCAATAAAAAATTGGAAACATTATAATAATAAAAATTACCGGTATGAAGCCCAGGATGGTAGATCTCTCCTGGAGAAGGCCTCTCTCTTTTCCCTGGTATCCAGCTTCATCCTTATAAGCTCTCGCCGAACCACACTTTCCTTTATTTTATGACCACCATATTCTTCTATGCCCAGAGCTCTGGTTATCCTGGAAACCCCATATTCAGGGTACTGGCGTACAATCTGAACGAGTGCTTTTATCTGCTCATGCGTAGCATGGGTCAGCTCCCTTTCTTCTTCCTCCGGCTCTTCCACCTTCAGTCCATCATCACCATACTTTTCCCGCTTTTCTTTCAACTCCAGGTATTCCTCATAAGAAATACCCTGCTGCTCCAGAGCTTCTTCCAGCTGGACCCCTTCTTCCAGGAGCTGGAATAGCTGAAGCCGTTTGGAGTATTCAATTTCTTCTGGACTCATTTCCTGCTTTATAACCACAAAGGTAATATCATCGTTCTGGGGATACCCTTTGGTAAAAGCTGAGATTTCGTCATTCAACTTCCTCTTGAAATCCGATGCAGTCAGGTGATGGTATTTCTTTATAAATTCTATCAGCTTCTTTTCTCCGAACTGGTTTCGCATCTCATCCATAGCCTCGGTAATTCCATCTGTATAGGCCAGCAGGAGATCACCTTTTTTTAGCTTGAGTTTTTCACTGGTTATCCTTTTCTTAAACTCACTGGTGTCTCCCAGATCAATACCTACTGCAATCCCACCCGGGTTTAAAAAACTCACCGACTGGGTTCCCTCCCGGTACAGTATCATGGGGTTATGTCCCGCACTTGAATAGTTTACTATTCTTTTCTTTGAATCCAGAATGATGTAGAACATAGTGACATACATGCCCTTTTTTATATCTCCCAGGGCAGCCCTATTTATCTTGTTCAGCACATCACTGGCACGCTTGTTTCCCCTGGCCTCCAGCCTCATGGATGTTCTGATCATGGTCATCACCATGGAACTTCCGATCCCTTTACCGGAAACATCAGCAACTACTATGCCGATAGAGTTTTTGTCCACCTCGAAGAAGTCATAGTAATCTCCTCCCACTTCTGTGGCTGCTCTGTAGGCTGCATCAATATCAAATCCTTCCAGAACGGGCACCTCTTTGGGCAAAAGAGCATTCTGTATTTCCTGGGCAAGCTGCAGCTCTCTTCTCAACCTGGTCTGGTCAGTAAGCTGGCCCTGGGTAATCCGGAGGTTTCTCATAATATCGTTGAAAGCTTCGCCGATCCTGCTTACCTCAGGATTCCTGGTATCGAGCCTCAACTCCCTGGCTTCTCCGGTAGTGCTGATCCGGGCGATCTCATCAGCCAGTTTCCTGATGGGGCTGATGAACAGAGAGCCCAGAGCAAATACCCCGATTATGGTGGTGCTCCAGAAAAACAGGGCAATAAAAGCCACTCTCAGCC
>JBMCUI010000279.1:0-3009 GCA_048622675.1 Spirochaetota bacterium
GCTTAAAATGGTGCTGGTATGCGGTCCTCGTGTTTCTGCCTCTTCTCTGAATGTACCGCGGGGGGTGGAGGTTCGTGAGTATGTACCGGCTCTCTACCGTCATTTTGCAGCATGCGATCTGGCGGTGGTCCAGGGAGGTGGGGCTAGTGTTCTGGAACTGGCTGCTCTAAAGAGGCCCTTTCTTTACTTTCCTCTTCAGGGACATTCCGAGCAGATGCTCCACATATCCAAGATGCTGGAGGGAAGCGGTGTGGGTAGGAAGATGATTTATCATAACACCACCCCACGGTCTCTGGCCAGGGCAATTGTTTCTTCTCTGGGTAAAAAAGTAGACTACCCACCCCTCCCCCTGAATGGAGCCGCAACAGCGGCAGGTCTGATAAGCAATTGTTTCAGGTAAGGTTTAACACAAAAACTCTAAATTTATCCCGGTTAAAAAGAGTGCTTGAAGGAAAAGCTCTCCAAAAGCCTGGTTAACGACTTTTCTCCAGAAGGGAAAATGCTCATTTTGTATCTGTCCACCCGGCTCAGCTCCTTCAGGTTGTGATACTCGGTTGAAGTGAGCCGCAGTTCGTCAACCTGGGAATAGTAAAGCCTCATCAGGTATCCAAAAAGCCTGTCTTCTATGTGTTCTGATGTGCAGCCCTGATACATGCCAATACTTTTTATGGACAGGGTTTTTGAAACCAGGATTCCCAGAAATCCGACAGGTCCGGGAGTGAGGCTGATTATCTCATCAGGCTCCATCCTGTATATTTGTTCAAAGGACTTTAAAAGGGAGGGGATTTTTATACTTCTGTCGTTGTTGAATGGCAATCGGAGATTATAGATAAAAGGGATATTTATTACCTGATATGTTACATTGAGCCTGATATAGGGATGTTCAGGTTTAGGGAAGGGTGTAACTATATGGATGTTATAGGGACCTGTATTGTACCTTCTTAAAACAATTCTTACCTTTTCCCAGTCAACGATCCTGTCTGCAAACAGTAGTATATTTTTTTGTGCAGGCTTCAAAGGAGAATGCAGTTTCGACTGCAGCTGTTTTATCAGTTCCCTGTTTTTATTCATCTGTTTGAGAGAGGTTAGAAACGGAGTATACACTGCCGCACCCATAAGAGATGAGGTAAATTTTTTAGTCAGACCTGCCAGGTTAAACTTCTGAAGGTCTTTCTCCATGGACTTCATAAAAGATTTTATAATATTGTCTGTTACCTGGGAGATTTTCTCATAGACCACACTGAAACGCTCATCTATAGAGAAAACTCTTTTTTTACCCACTGATTTGAGGAAGTTGTAGAGCTCTTTGTGGATGATATTTCTGGAAAATGGTCTGGTTACCTTCAGCACCTGGACAAACAGCCTGTTTTTCAAACTGAGAGGCCTGTTCTCAAATACAATTTGTGAAATATTGCCGGTGGCCCTTTTTACCCATTTTCTGGAGCTTGATGAAGAAAGATCGAGCATTGCCTTGTAAATCATGAAAAACTGGGCCCTGTAATCGTTGTGCTTTCCTTCTGCCGTGGTTTCTCCTGCTTTTATTCTTTCCAGGAGCTCTGAGGTACTTTTGGCTTCGGATACAGTATAAGTACTGCCTATGGATATATTGCCATGGTCATCACTTCCTCCTGTAAACTTCTTTTCCCAGGGACATTCTCCCAGGGGTTCAATTCGGTGTTTTTTATACAACCGATCAATCTCCTGTGGTCCCAAACTCTTTAAAGCCTCAACCAGGGTGGTATTGATATTTCTGTTCATATTTCCGTTCATCCCCTCAAAGACGTTGAAAAGCAGGGCCAGTTTTTCGAAGTGTTTGAGACTGATTTTACTGTCAACAGAGTACAGGGGGTGGGCAACCGAGTAGCACAGACCTTTCTGTTTTATGTAATCTCGGAGTTGGTAGATATTGTTTCTCAGGTTCTCTATTTCGTAGAACTGCTTTTTATTCAGACCGAATATGAGCAGGTGTATTTTGCAGCTGTCTTCCGGGAAGGAAACAGTTGATTCAACTCCCACTATTACTTCATCTGGATATTTCTGTTTAAGAAGAAGGGCCCCATCAATGCTGTCGTGGTCGGTGATAGTTACAAAATCCATACCCCTGAACCTGGCAGATTCATACACCGCATATGGGTGGGTATAGGACTCTTTCATATTGAATTTTTGCAGGAACCAGTGAGAGTTGGTTTTTGAAAACGTGGAATGGACATGCAGATCAATTTTTACCAATTTTGTACTCCTGTAAATATAAATCTAATACTATTGTAATATTTTATTCCAAATTGTAAAAACAATTTCAAATTATTTTTAAGAGGAATAAGTGCTATTTTACCATAGAAAGTGGTAATTATCATATTAAATTTTCTGAAGAAGTGCTAAAGTTTAAATAGTTAGAGGAGGTAGTATGAACGGACTCCAGAAGCTTCTGGAAAAAGGAAATAGCTTTCTTGGGACCAGAGTTCCTATAATATGCGGGGCCATGACCTGGATCAGCGATGAGCATCTGGTTAAAGCAGTTAATGATGCAGGCGCTCTGGGAGTACTTGCCGGCGGGAATATGCCCCCTGAAGAACTCGAACAAAGAATCGACTGTTTAAAAGAAACTCAGAGCATTTTTGGGGTAAATCTCATAACCATTGCGCCTCATTAGGAGAATACAAGCTATGAAATCAGGGTTGATTTTGTTGAGCGCAGTATTGGTGCTGTGGTCAGGTGCTGCTGAAATGGCAGCTGGTGGGTACACCGGAGAAAGCAAAATTGAAGAAGCTGCTGAAGTATTGAGCGAGATAATGGACATACCTGAAAAAAGTATTCCTCCGGCCCTGTTCAAAAATATTTATGGAATCGCAGTTATTCCCGGAGTGATTAAAGCCGGATTTGTTATAGGTGGTCGATTTGGCCAGGGCATTCTGGTAGTAAGGACTCCTGAAGGGAGGTGGAGTAATCCGGTGTTTATTAATATTACAGGTGCCAGTGTAGGTTTTCAGGCCGGGGTGCAGTCCACCGATG
>JBMCUI010000280.1:0-3003 GCA_048622675.1 Spirochaetota bacterium
GCCATCGGCAGAGAAACTACGGTAAGTGTCAATTACATTATGCAGAACCTCCAGCAGAGAAAAAAGGCCTCATGGTTTGGGGGGCTGGCCAATGTGTTCAAGTCGCTTCTAGGAAAAACCGAAGACCAGGGAGCAACATCCCTGCTGGGAGTACGGGGTAAACCGGAAGACGAAGAAGAAATTACCTGGATGGGAGCATTTGAAGAAGAAGAAGGCGCCGGAGCCAGGTTTGAGAAGGCAAAAGGGCTGTACCAGCAGGGAAAATACGCTGAAGCAATAAACATATTCAAAGAAATAATAGATAATGAGGAGCTTTCAGGGGTGAGGGAAGAGGCAGCGTTTTACCTGGGCTCTTCGCTTTTCAAAAATGTACAGTATGAGCAGGCTCTGGGGTACCTGTCTGAAAGCATACAGGACAAAAATGCCTACTACTACGAGGCGGCCCTGGCCAACTACTCCTTTACCCAGTATTTTCTGGAAAACTATCCTGAAGCTATACAGGGGTTCAAAACCTACACCCGGGAGTTTGAGGAAGGAACACTCCGGCCCTATGCGCTTCTGGTTACGGGAAAGTCCTACAGGGCCATGGGAGAGCCACGGGAGGCACGGAGGTACTTCTCAGAAATAACCCGCAGCTACCCTGATTCAGAAGTATACCAGGAAGCAGTCAAGGAAATCAAGGACCGGTAAAAAATACTCAATAACATTATCGGCTGCACTGTATATCTGTACGTTGCCCATCCTCTGTAGCATAAGAACGGTGCAAAAATCGTCCCTCATCCGGTAAAAAGTCTACTACATTAAGCCCGGTATCACCATATGCATACATGCACCTAAAGAATAATAATTTTTTTATTATTCCTTTGTTATTGAGAATCCCAAACAGCGTTTATACTATGGTGATATGGTATAAAAAGCTACTTCGCCAACTCCATGGTTGGCGGAAATGATCAATTCATAATCGTTCATATGAATGACTTTTATTGATGCAGGGCCTGTACCTTCATCAATAACCCGGCAGCTGGTGTTTTGCAGTTTGCTGTCAAAATCAGTTACCATCGCCAGCCCTTTACTGCCGCCTCTACATCCAAAAATTACTGAAGGTTTTCCTAAAATCATCCCTCCCCACACCACATGACCAAAGTTTATCTTTTTTTCAAACACAGCATCCCACTTTCCGGCAATCCGTTTATAAATCTTTAAATGGTTCCCATGAAATGGTTCTATAGTAATTAATTCCTTGTTACCGTCGTTGTCCAGGTCAAAGGCGTAAATATCACTTACCCCCTTGCCAACCAACTGTTCAGTGGTCCAGGGTTCATTCTCATTCTCTGGAACAATAATGTTAAATATTCCTTCTTCTCCACAAACCAGAATACTGGTCCGGCCATCCAATGTGGTAACATGAAGGCCGTGATTTTTAGTAATCCCTTCCAGGATCGGGTTAATTTCCCAGGAACCGTGTATATCAGCAGGAATAGGCCCTGCATACACAGCTCCAGGTTTTGTCCAGTCTTCCTGGTAGTCTTTTCCGCTGCAGAGTGTAGATGCAATGACATAGGGAGTGTTTTTAACGGTTACTCTGCCGATTCTGTGTACAAAAGGTAAGTCCAGAACTTTTGTTACTTTCCAGGGTTTTGTAATAGAACTTTCAGGCTCAGCGTAAACTATGCAGGCCTCCTGTGACTGAAAAATAGGGTAAAATTTTTGAACAGCCAGAAAAGCCCCAGATTCTTTTTCCAGAGGGACAACCTCCATGGTCCCACCCGGCTGATTCCAGATAGTAGAGGTCTTCCAATCTGGAGGAGAAAAAAGAAGGCAGCTTCCTTTTTCTTCTGCTGCTGCAATAAAATATGTTTTTCCCTTTATACTAATTGGAGATACCGCATATACCCTGGGAAGGTTCGCTATAATTTTCTTTTGTAGTTGCATGTTTCTTCTCCCGTTTTACCACTATTTGTTCTGCTGGACCATCCTCCTGATAAATTCTTTGTCACGAAGACTCCGCAAATGGCTGGCATCCTTTTTTGACCAGTCATAGAATCCTTTTCCTGATTTTACGCCCACTTCACCTTTTTTCACTTTCTCCTCAACACTCGGCTGTACACCTCTTGTTGCATCCAGATCACCAAGGAGGTAATTTTGTACATATTTTAAAATATCAACACCATTCAGGTCCATGTATTCCAGAGGTCCCAGGTTGGCAAACCGAGGACCAAAACTTTGAGTCACAACTTTATCAATGTCCTCAGGCTCAACAATACCTCATTGCACCAGGCTAACTCCCTCTCTGATCATTGCATGCATAAGCCTGTTGCCAATAAAACCCAGTATTTCCTTTTTTAAATATATTGGCTGTTTGCCTACGTTCTTTAACAGGTCCATAGTAATTTGAACAGCCTGTTTGTCCACATCCCTGTGACCACACACCTCTACCAGTGGCACCAGATATGCAGGGTTCCAGAAATGTGCTACCATCATTGTTGCATTATTTTTCATTTTTTTTGAAATATCAGAAGCCAGCAGTGTTGAAGTATTTGAAGTTAAGACAGTGTGAGATGAACAATGCTTCTCCAGTTCTTGAAATATACCCTGCTTTACTTCCAAATTTTCAATTACCGCCTCGCTTACAAAATCAGCATTTTTTACCGCCTGGGAAAGGCCGGTGGTCATAGTTATCCGGGAAGTGATTGCATCTGCTTCCTCAGAGGAGACTATCCCGTTTTCTGCAGATCCTCTACATTTTTTTTAAAGTTGCTTTCACCTTTTGCAACTTCATCTTCATCAGGGCCCCATATACCTACCTTATACCCTGCTCTTGCAAAGAGCAGAGCTATCCCCGGACCCATGGTCCCTGTACCCAATACAGTAACATTGCTTACCTGCTGTATACCCATATATTACCTCTTTTAATAGAGTAAAAAGCTAACCATACAAGGATAATCCAATAACCCAACTCCGTCTACTACCTTTTATTACCACCTTCTTGTATCTCAAAAATTT
>JBMCUI010000281.1:0-2997 GCA_048622675.1 Spirochaetota bacterium
GCTTTTATCAGTTGAAAAAAGAAAGCACCATGCCATTATAGCCCAGGACCTGAATAAGCTGAGGGAGCTTCTGGACACCTCCCAGCAAATACTGAGCGAGATCGAATCAGCAGAAAAAACCAGGATGAGGCTGACCAGGAAAATTGGGGGTGGGGACTGCTCACTGCCCGAAGTTTTAGATATTGATTTGAGCAGAAAAAAAAGCCATAAGCATTTTAACCAACACAAGGCTGCCGGGGGAGGTATTTCGGATGAACCTGGTATCCAGGAGGATGATCAGCCCGAAACAATAACAGCATACAGGGCCCGCAGGATTCCCCGGGCACTCAAAGAGAAGATCCTGTATTCGGCCAGGCAGCTCAGGTGCCTGATGGATGAGCTGAAACAGATTAACCGGAAGAACCAGGAGCTTTTACAGAGCAGTCTGGAAGTGCTGGAGTTTTCGGTGGGACTTTATTCAGGAACAGGCTCCGGCGGCAAGACCTACTCCGAGGCCGGAGAGGAAAATAAGACCAGCCGGGACCAGACCTCTCTGGTATTCAACCTGAAAATCTGAAGGAGATAGTAATGGATTCTACTTTTGCCGGCATTGAAATAGGGAAAAGAAGCATAATGGCCCATCAGGTGGCTATCAACACTACCGGACACAATGTGTCAAATGCCCAGACCGAGGGATACTCCAGACAGAAGGTGACAATGAAAGTATTTGATCCGCTTTACATTCCAGGGCTGACCAGAGAGGAGCGCCCCGGCCAGATAGGCCAGGGAGTGGCTGTAGAAAAGATACTTCGGGCCAGGGATATGCTGCTGGAGGACAGAATACTCAGTGAAAAAAACACCATGTCGTACTGGGATTCCATGAGTGATTGGATAAAGCAGGTGGAGTATGTTCATAATGAGCCTTCGGATAAGAGTATTCTTAATGTTATGGACAAATTCTGGTCATCCTGGCAGGAGCTGGCAAACAATCCTGAGGATATTTCTACCAGAGAGGCTGTCAGGCAGTACGGGGTAGAACTTGCGGAGTTTATAAACCACACATACGGGGCCCTGAAGTCTATCAGGGACAACATAGAAAAAACTATCCAGGCCAAAGTGGACCAGGTGAACTCTTTTGCCAGGCAGATAGCAAAATTGAATGCTGAGATACTGAAGGCTGAATCGGTGGGGGACAACCCCAATGACCTGTGGGATAAAAGAGACCTGCTGGTGGAAAAGCTGTCAGAACTGGCTGATATTCATGTAGGAAGAAGCGACAGGGACGAATTCATGGTGTATATAGGTGGCAAGCACCTGGTCCAGGGAAAACATTACGAACAGCTGGTTACAGTAAAGGACCCTTTCAATGAAGGGTATTCGGACATCCGCTGGGAAATGGACCGCTCCCTGCTTGATGCCAGCTCCGGCCAGCTCAGGGCCCTGTTAAATGCCCGGGACCAGGAAGTAAAATACCAGATTG
Organism: Spirochaetota bacterium; assembly: GCA_048622675.1. Classification (GTDB taxonomy): domain Bacteria; phylum Spirochaetota; class B62-G9; order B62-G9; family DRHN01; genus JBMCUI01. Next base: position 1,460 of record JBMCUI010000281.1, read on the forward strand.
ATTCCCTTGATGCGTTTGCTGTAAACATCACCGATGCCCTCAACACCATTCACCGCCAGGGGTTCGGGCTGAACCTGAGGACAGGCCTTGACTTTTTCAAACAAAATTCCATTACTGAACATCCAGGGGGTAATTTCGATTTTAACAGAGACGGGGTGGTAGACGGAACAGCCATATTCAGAATAACCGGTACCAATACCCTGGAAAGAGACCACACAGTGGGCCTGGAGGGGACCATTACTCTGAACAATGGTATTACTGTTGATTATGTATCCACCGATACAGTCTCGGATATCCTTAACAAGGTGAACAATTCTGATGCAGATGTTAAAATGTATCTCAATACCGATGGGAACCTGGTGGTAAAATCAAATACACCTTCATTCTATATTCCCCACCTTCAGGACTCCGGAGATTTTATGGTGCAGTACGCTGAAGTGCTCCGGCAGAGCGGTGCAGAGGGGGCATTCGACTCCCAAAGCCCGGGGATGGCACAAAGAATTTCCGATGACTTTATGGTAACGCCGGATACCCACCCTTCTTCATGGATGGGCCTCTCCGAAGCGGTTAAAAACGAGGTGGAGTCCATTGCTGCAGCTGCCGGAGTGAATACCGATCAGGACAGGATGCCGGATGTTTCCCATGGTGCAGGCGACGGAGGTAATGCTCTTAAAATAGCAGGACTGAGATTCGAAAGAATAATGAATGGACAGGCCCAGACTCTCAATGATTTTTACCAGGCTCTGGTAGCCCATACCGGACTGAGAGGCCAGGCAACTCAGGACCAGGCAGAAAGCAGCAGGAGCATTGTCAATAATCTGGAAAATTTGAGGAAGTCCATATCCGGGGTGAATATAGATGAAGAGCTGGTCAATCTGGTAAAATACCAGCATGGATATGCAGCTGCAGCCAGGTTCATATCAGAGGTGAACAAGATGCTGGAGACTCTCATACAGAGAATGGGATGAGGTCTGTAAACGCACACCAGGAGGGGCAGGGTTTGCTGCAGAAAGGCAGCGGAGCCGGTTAATGCTTTACATACACAGGGGAAGGCTGCAAGCGTAAATAATGGCCCGTTGAGCTAATAATACAGGAAATGAAGGGGGAAAACCTGATGTACCGTGTCACCCAAAACATGATGGCCAATAATCTGGTGCAGGCCGAACAGAACAACAGTTTTAAAATGATGAAGCTGCAGAACGATATTTCTACAGGGAAAAAACACCGTATTCCCAGAGAAGCCCCGGTGGAGGTGGGCCATTCTATGGGTTATAAGAGGGCTATTTATGAGCTGCAGCAGTTTGAGAAAAATATAAAAGATGGAAAAGCCCGTATAAATGCAGCAGAGGGAGCACTGGAAAGTGCAACCACTATCCTGCAGAGGATAAGAGAGCTGGGGGTACAGGGGGCAAATGGGGTATATACTGCTGAAGACCGAAAGAAGATGGCCCATGAAGTGGAGGAGCTCCTGGGGGAGCTGGTGGAGACAGCCAACACCAAATTTAACGGCAGGGCCGTTTTCGGGGGCAATGATACCC
>JBMCUI010000282.1:0-2969 GCA_048622675.1 Spirochaetota bacterium
GCCCCGGCCATGTTACCAAGACCACCGAATATGGCGGCTCCAAACCCTTTTAATCCCAAAAGTGCACCCCTGGAGTATTCCACCAGAATAATAGGAGTCACCACCACTCCAGCCAGAGCCCCGATACCAGCGCTGAGTGCAAAAGACAGCAGGACCATCCTGTTTACATTAATCCCCATGATACTGGCAGCGGTTCTATTATATGAACAGGCTTTCATGGCTTTTCCTGTCATGGTAAACTGAAAAAAAATCACCAGAAAAGCCATTATCAGCGCCAGAAAACCCAGCACCCACAGGCTCTGGGGTAAAATTGTGGCACCGAAAAGATGGATAGGCTGGTCCCCGCTGAACGGGGGAAGAATATGAACATCCTTCCCCCAGATAAACATTGCTCCTCCCTTGAAAATGATGGATGCAGCAATGGTTATAATAATCAGGGTGATAATGGAGGGATTTTTTAAAGGCTGGATTGCCGCCCTTTCAAAAAGAATCCCCAGACAGCAGACCAGCACCACAGCCAGTACACCAGAGAGAATAATAGGGAAATGCAGGGAGTTATGAAAATAAGCAGCAGTCATACCTCCCAGCATTACAAACTCACCCTGAGCAAAGTTGATTATACCCGTGGAATTATAGATTATATTAAATCCAATTGCAACCAGAGCATAAATGCTTCCAATGGTTATTCCTGAAATTGTAAATTGAAGGAGCTGTGTACCAAGCTGCAAACGTAACTCCGGATTAGGTTTTTGTTGAAACCCTTATGGGCACAAGCCTGTTCAGATAATTTTCTGTTTCAGTAAATTTGGTTTTATGGAGCCCGGGGTCAGTCCCGCAAAATGGTAAATTCGCCGTTTTTTACCACTAGCATTTCAAACGCTTCTGAAGTAAGTCCATTATGGTCTTCTTGTGTATAGGTAAACACACCACCGGTGCCCACAAATCCTCTTGTATGGTTTTCTATTGCATCTCTTATGGCTGCCCTGTCTGCTCCAGCCCTTTTTATTGCATTATGCACAATCCACAGAGCATCCCAGGCATGACCGCCGAACGTGCTTACAGGCTCATTGAACCTGGACTCATACCTGTTCTTGTACTTCATTAACACCTCTTTCTGAGGATGAGACTCAGAGACCTGCTCAGCTACCAGCAGTCGCCCTGCGGGGAATATGATACCTTCTGCTGCCTCCCCTGCTGCTTCTACATATTTAATATTTCCAAACCCATGGCTGAGGAACAGGGGAATATCTATTCCCAGCTGGACCATATTCTTGGCCACAATTACCTGGGCTGGCACAATTGACCAGTTCACAATCCCCTGTACTCTTTCCAGCCCTCTTATCTTGGTAAGCTGTGAAGTCATGTCCGTATCACTGGGGCCATAGGTTTCATCAGCCAGGATTTCGATACCATATTCAGGAGCCAGCAGTTTGAGCTGCTCTCTTCCAGCACTTCCAAACCCTGTTGTCCCTGAAAGAATGGCTATCCTGGTAATGCCTTGGTCATTCATGTATTCGTATATTTTTTCCACTGCATGCCGGTCCAGCTGAGGGGTCTGAAAGACCCATTTTTTTACCGGCTTTACAATCTTTTCAGCAGCAGCACATGAGACCAGGGGGACCTGGGCTTTCTGCACTATAGGTACTACTGCCAGGGATGTACCGCTTCTGGATGGTCCAACCACTGCTAAAACCTGATCACGGTTGATCAGTTTCTTCACCGCATTTACTCCCTTGGTAGGGTCTCCCTCGGTATCCTCCACGATAATATCTACGGGAACGCCGTTTATGCCACCATTTTGGTTAATCATATCTTCTACCATTACGGCAGTGCTTTTTTCGGGCTCCCCCAGCCAGGAAGCAGGTCCTGTCACAGAAAAAATTGCCCCTATCTCATAAACTTCAGCTTTCTTTTTCCTGGGTTGGAAAATAATTAAAAATATAACTACCACTACAATTATTGCTGCAATTATTACAAAAAATTTTTTCATAATTCTACTCCTCTTTGGATTTTATTAAATATGATATTTTATTTATATTGAAATATTTGTCAACAAATAATAGCATTATTAGATGGATTATCCAAAAACCAAGATCAGAAATACTGTCGACAATACTAACAGCTATACATAAACTCTTTAACAATGGTAAATAAAACATAAATGTCAAATTAAAATTGAATAAGCTAAATGCTTATATTGCTTGTCCTACTTTTTCGTTCAACACCTGGTTTACCATTCTGGGGTTGGCCTTTCCCCTGGTTTTTTTCATCACCTGTCCCACCAGAAATCCGAATGCCTTTTTCTTCCCGTTCCTGTATTCTTCAACCACGCTCTGGTTCTCCTCAAGCACCTGATCAACTACCGAATCTATTTTACCCTTATCGGTAACCTGCTTCAGTCCCTTTTCTTCCACAGTCTGCCGTGCAGACTTTCCGGTTTCTATCATTTGATCAAACACTTTTTTGGCTATCTTTCCCGAAATCTCTCCCTTGTCCATGAGGACAAAAAGCTCGCGAATCCCGTGCGGCCGTACCGGACACTGGTCAATATCAATTTTACGATCATTCAGAACCCGAAGCAGCTCACTCAGAACCCAGTTTGCAATCTTTTTTGGATCAGGATAACCCCTGACCGCCTGCTCAAAATAATTAGCAAGCCTGTAAGAAGAGCACAGCGAAACAGCATCGTATTCGGTGAGACTGTACTGTTCTATAAACCGCTTTCTTCTTGCTTCAGGAAGCTCCGGGAGCTGGTTTTTTATCTCCTGTATCATTTCCTCTTTCACCACCACCGGTACCAGGTCCGGGTCAGGAAAATATCTGTAGTCATGTGCTTGTTCCTTGGTCCGCATTGGCACAGTAGCGTTCTTGCTCTGGTTGAATAACCTGGTTTCCTGCTTCAGTTTCCCTCCTGCACGCAGAGTTTTGCTCTGTCGTTTGACCTCGTAATCAAGCGCTCTCTTTACATT
>JBMCUI010000283.1:0-2967 GCA_048622675.1 Spirochaetota bacterium
GTTTGTCTGCCGGCTGTTGGGTTTTTTCCCGGTAGTGTTCTTTAAGCTTCCCGGCCATTTCATCCAGTTCCTGACCGTTACAGCAATTTTTATACTCAATATAACTGGTGCATGCGCCGTAAAAGTCGTCCTGCTGTAAATGGTCGTGGAACTCACTTAAAATTTTTTTATCAACTTTCTGGATATTTTTAATATCTTTAGTTTCCAAGGAAGCACAGGAACAGATAAAAAACAAACAGATGATCAAAAACGTTACTGTTCTTGCAATATTTGTTTTCATAGCTTGGAAATTAAATTAATACCGGAAGAGTCAAAATTCAATAACTACAAAAGGCTTGACACCTTAATATTAAAAACAGTATTGTGAGCATACATTAAACCATTATAAAACTGTATACCCATAAATACAACCATCTACTGGAGGATATAATGAAAAAAACCAACATTGCCCTTACCGGACATACCTCGGTGGGGAAAACCCTTTTACTGGATACCCTTTTATATGATATTGATGCAGTAGATACTATAGGCAGAGTTGACGAGGGGAAATCTTTGAGCGATTATGATGACGAAGAGATAAAAAGAAAAATATCCATCCGGTCCACCATATTTAATATCAATTATGACAATACTGTAATTAACCTTATCGATACTCCCGGGTCTTCAGACTTTTCAGGAGAGGTGGTTTCCTGCTTATACGGGGTTGACTCTGTGCTTCTACTCATAGATGCAGTGAGCGGTGTAGAGATTGAAACCGCAAAAATATGGAACAAGGCACAATCAATGGACCTGCCGGTAATTGTATTTATAAATAAAATGGACAAAGAACACGCAGATTACAGGGCAGCTCTCGAAAATATCAAAAACAGCCTTAAAACCAGGGTTCTTCCAATGCAGCTTCCCATCGGCCAGGAAAGCAGTTTCAGGGGGATTATTGATCTGCTGAACATGAAGGCATACACCTATGAAGGCAACCTGAAGAAGGGCGAAGAAACCGATTTACCTTCTGAAAGTCAGTCAGAAGCAGAAGAGCTGCGCAATGAAATAGTGGAGACAGCTGCAGAATCTACAGATGAACTAACAGAAAAATACCTGGAAGGTGAAGATCTTACTGATGAAGAAATTATAGGGGGACTTAGAAAAATTTTCATGGAAAAGCAGGCTGTACCAGTTTTTTACGGATCATCCCTCACCAATAGAGGCCTCCGTGAAGCTTTCAGCAGGATTCTAATGCTGGCTCCGCCTTCCAACTACAGGGGTTCAGTCAAAGCCCTGGAAGCATCCGACCAATCCACCCCGGTGGAAATTCCGTGCAGCAGTGATTCTTTTTTTTCGGGAATAGTATTTAAGACTGTGCTGGACCAGTTTGCAGGAAAACTTTCCTATATACGAATATGGTCAGGTGCTCTGGAGCAGGAACAGGAAATGATCAATACCAGAAAGGATGCCAAAGAGAAAGTATCAAAACTGCAGGTGCCTTTCGGTAAAAACCAACTTCCTCTTAACCGTAATGCAGAAGAAGGCGATATCATTGTACTGACCAAGCTCCCCCATGCAGAAACCGGAGATACCCTTTGTACCAATAACAAGCTGGTGGTTTTCCCGGAGTTGCAATTGCCCAATCCAGTGCACAGTGTAGCAATTAAAGCCAAAAATAAAAACGAAGAGGACAAGCTGGGCTCTCTTCTTCAGAGAACTGCTGAAGAGGACATCTCATTCAAGATGGAACATAACAATGAGACCAAACAGACTGTTATTTCAGGAATGGGAGAGCTGCAGATAGATATTATCCTTTCCAGAATTAAAGGAAAGTACGGAATCGACATTGATACTTCCACTCCACTGATACCCTACAGAGAAACCATCCAGGCTCCCGCCAAAGCCAGCTACAGACACAAAAAGCAGACTGGCGGCCATGGCCAGTACGGAGAAGTATACCTTGAAATCGAACCACTGGAGCGGGGGTCAGGATTTGAATTCGTAGATAAAATTGTGGGGGGGGTGATTCCCAAAGGATATATTCCAGGGGTAGAAAAAGGAGTAAAAGAGGCCATGGAAGAGGGTGTGGTCGCCGGTTATCCTGCAGTAGACACCAGAGTAAGTCTTGTATACGGCTCCTACCATGACGTTGACTCTTCCGAGCTGGCCTTTAAAATTGCCGGGAGACAGGCTTTCAAGCTGGCCATGGAGAATGCCAAACCCACCCTGCTCGAACCGGTAATGGACCTCACAGTATACGTGGATGACAGGTATACCGGAGATATTATCAGTGACCTTAACTCAAGAAGAGGACGGGTTCTGGGAATGGACAGCTCAGGAGGAGGAATACAGGTAATAAGGGCAAAAGTTCCTCAGGCAGAGCTGCTAAAATATTCCATAGAGCTTCGTTCAATTACCTCCGGAACAGGGTCTTTTGAAATGGGTTTTTCCCACTATGATCCTATCAGCGGTAAAATAGCAGAAGATGTCATTAAAGCTACCCAGCAGAGGAAACAGGAAGAAAAATAGGTTGACATGATAGGATTGATCCAAAGGGTAAGTGAAGCAGAAGTATGGGTGAATAATAAAATGGTTTCCGGGATAAACAAAGGTTTACTTCTGCTGGTGGGTATTTCCAGGGATGACGGACAGGAAGATATCTCCTACATAGCAAACAAGACAGTCAATCTGAGGGTCTTCCCTGACCACCAGGGAAACCTCAATAAATCACTTCTGGAAGTAGAAGGCCAGCTGCTGGTAGTCTCCCAGTTTACTCTTCTGGGAGATACAAGAAAAGGCAGACGTCCATCTTTTACCAGGGCAGCTGGGTCGCAGCAGGCAGAACCTGTGTACCGCAAACTCATCAAAGAATTGAAAAACCATGCAGCGGCTGTGAAGGAGGGAGAGTTTGGGGCACTAATGAAGGTGAAGCTTGTCAACGATGGGCCTGTTACCCTGATAATAAACTCCAGAGACAAGTTCAAATAG
>JBMCUI010000284.1:0-2924 GCA_048622675.1 Spirochaetota bacterium
GCTGAAATCAGGGCCACCAGAAGGGGCGAAGTTTTTCCTGCAGTATTAAATTCTGTTCTGGCAGGAGCAGAAGGGCTGGGAAAGCGGAGCAGTACCACAGCTACTGGAATCATGACCAGGGCGAGTACCCAGTATGCCCATTTGATGTTTTGGCTGATCCTGATCGACTGGCCCACCAGAAGAGGGGCCAGCAGGGCTCCGAACCCGAAGAAAAAGTGGAGTCCGTTCATGTAGGGGCCCACCCTGTCACGGTGGACCCATACCAGCAGGGTGTTGGTCCCCACGTCCAGGAATGCCTGGGCAATACCCAGAATAAAAAATACCCCTGCAAGCAGATAAAAAACAGAAATCAGCGGTACTGCACCCATCACCGCGCACATGGTAAATACAGAAACCGAAAGCAGGGGATGTCCGGGAACCCGGTCAAACAAACGTCCCCCCAGCAGAGAGCCCAGAAGGTAGCCGAGCGAAACAGATGTAAACAGGAAACTGATTTCACTCAGGCTGGTGCCGGTATTCCGGGCCAGCCCCGGCAGTGAAGGGCCTAACACTGATACCACCAGTCCAAGGCATAAAAGCCCTGCATAATAGGTGGCAGTCTTGGCAATTTTCCTGTTTGCACCTGCAGCAAATTTTTCAGAACGGTTGTTGGGTGCTTTTGGCATCAGGTATCCTGTCTGCAATCATATACCAGAAAGAGTAATATACCTATAAAATTGAATAACTTCAATTTCGGAGCTGTTCTGAGGAGCTGCTGCTTAATAAAAAATATTGAGTGGTATTAAAATAGAAACCTTGTATAAACATCACGCATATGGGGCTTGTAAATATTTCAATATTCTGATAAAATCCAATTGAAAGCGTGTTTAATTAAGGAGGACGTATTTATGAATGCATATCTGGTACAGCATGGAGAAGCAAGGCCCAAGGAGCAAGACCCCGAAAGGTCTCTTACTGAAAAAGGTCTTTCTGAAGTAAAAAAAACGGCATCCTTTATTGCCCGCTATAAAAAGGCGAAGATTGACTACATAGTACACAGCGGTAAAAAAAGAGCTCTTCAGACAGCAGAGGCCTTTGCTGAAGCGCTAGCCCCCCCGGGAGGAGTGAGGCAGGAAAAAGAGCTTGAGCCTCTGTCAACCCCCTGGGGGTGGGTGGAAAGGCTTGCCGACACGGAAGAAAACGTGACGATGGTGGGGCATCTCCCCCACCTGAAACGGCTTGCCACCCTGCTTCTATGCCAGGATGAGAGCAAACAGGTCATTGAATTCCACTACGGCTGTGTAGTGTGCCTGTTCAAAAACGAATCAGGAATATGGACCCTGCAATGGATGGTAATACCGGACCTGGTACCCTGACCACACATCCTTCGCCTGTATCAGGTTTTTATAGTGTGGTGGTATTTTCACAAAGCACTGTGTTTGTATTATCCTGAGCCCATCAGAGATTTTGCGAGGGCCCTGTTCAGTCTTTTTACGAAACCGGGCTTGTCTTTCAGCTGAGCGCCTTCCACCAGCAGGGCCTGCTCCAGCAGGAGCCTGCTTACGTCTTCAATTACTTCGGTATTACTGGTCCCCTGAAGGCTTTTTACTATAATATGGTCGGGGTTTATCTCCAGAATTGGTTTTGCCTCCGGGATATTTTTCTGTCCCATAGCCTTGAGCATATTCTGCATCTGAAGGGTGGGGTCTTTTTCATCAGCAACAATACATGAAGGCGAATCACTCAGCCTGGTGGAAGCCCTCACATCTTTCACTTCATCCCCCAGCACCTGTTTTATTTTCTTTACTACCGGCTCAATCTTCTTCTCACCTTCTGTGTCCTGAATTGTTTTCAGGTCCTCGGCTGCATCGGCCCTGTTTACCGATTTCAGAGAGATATCCTGGAAGGTTCCCACCGCAGGAACCACTATCTCATCTATTTCATCGTCCATGATAAGCACTTCGATGTCTCGTCGTTTATATGCTTCCAGCAGTGGTGAGCTCCTGAGGTCCTGCTCGTCTGCTCCGGTAATATAGTAGATCGACTTCTGGTCAGGCTGCATCCTCTGCTTGTACTCCGAAAGGCTGGTATACCCCTCTGCTTTGGTGGACTTGGACTGGACCAGCTCCAGCAGGGTGTCCCTGTTGTTGAAGTCATGGTACAGCCCTTCTTTAAGAGGCAGACGGAACTCCTGGTAGAACTGGTCATACTTCTGCCTGTCGTTTTTTCTTAATTCCTGGAGTTCGCTCAGTATTTTTTTAACAGAAGCATTTCGTATAGATGCAATTACCCTGTTCTGCTGGAGGGTTTCCCTGGAAATATTCAGGGGGAGGTCCTCAGAGTCGATAATTCCCCTCACAAACCTCAGATAGTGGGGGAGAAGCTCTTTTTCGTCATCAGTAATAGATACCCTTTTTATGTAAAGCTTGACCCCCGGCTGGTAGTCAGCCCAGAACAGGTCTATCGGGGCCTTTTGGGGGATATAAAAAAGAGTGGTGTATTCCAGTTTCCCTTCTGCCTGGGTGTGTATGTACATCAGAGGGTCCTGAGTATCGTGGGAGATCGACTTGTAGAACTCGTGGTAGTCTTCTTCTTTGAGCTCGCTTTTTGGCTTCCTCCACAGTGCTGAAGCAGCGTTTGCCTGTTCAACTTTTGCTTCCTTTTTCCCTTTGCCTTCCTTGTCCTCCTGATAGTGCAGGTATATGGGAAAAGGGATATGGTTGGAATATTTCTTTATGATTCCTTCAATGCTCCATTTATTGGCAAACTCCAGTCCACTTTCGTTCAGGTGCAGAATAACCGTAGTTCCAAATTGGTCTCTTTCCGTCTCCATGATTTCGTAGTTGCCCTTGCCGTCGCTGGTCCATTTATAGGCTTTTTCTTCACCAGCTTTTCTGGATAGTACTTCCACCCTGTCTGCTACCATAAAAACAGAGTAAAACCCC
>JBMCUI010000285.1:0-2914 GCA_048622675.1 Spirochaetota bacterium
GTTCAAACCTCTATTACCTCCTTACGGCTGAAGGGATGTTCGGAAGAAACTCCATCAAATTTTGCCAGTCCCGTTGCCTTTTTTACTGCTGCCAGCACCATATCATAATCCATCAGCTCCTCTCCTACCTTATCGGGGTCCAGATTTTTTAAAAACCCGGTATTCCCCTCCAGCCTGGTATTTTTTAAAAGTTGCACCAGTTTATAAGTATAACTTTTATACTGGTAAGGCTGGAAGGAGAGCCTTTTTGATTCCCATCCGGGATGTTTTATTGCCCGGGGATATTTCTGCTGGCCGTAGCTGGTCATGGCATGGCGGATTATCCTTTCTTCGAAAGGAAGATACCCCTCTCCCTGTCTGGAAAGAATGTATGCTGTTTCCTCGATGTTATTTTTTGCCCATAACTCTGCATGTACCAGAGCATTTACCACCTTCTGGGCCCACTCCGGGTGGTTTTGGATAATGTTTTCATTCATCACTGCCACACAGCAGGCATGGTTTTTCCAAACATCTCCTGAAAACCTTAATATCCTTCCTCCTGCCAGAAGCTCACCCGCTGCGTTAAACGGCTCTGCCACAATGTAACCGTCAATTTCACCTGCAGCCAGTGCAGCAGGCATGTCCGGAGGTGCCATCACCACCAGACCACATTTGTCGGAGTCAACCTTTTTAATGCTCAGCTGTGGCTCTATCTGGTAATACCTGAGAACCAGCTGAATTATTACATTGTGTATTGAGTACCAGTAAGGCACCGCAATCTTTTTCCCCCCGAGGCCCATTTCGCTTTTTATTGGACCCTGCTTTGCCACTGTTATGGCGGAGTTGTTCATGTGGTTCCAGGCAACAACCTTGACCGGAAACCCTAACTGGTACCGCATATATATTGGTATGGGGGAAAGAAAGTGACAGAGATTAAACCTGCCAGCCATAAAAGCTTCAGCTAAACTGGACCACCCCCTTATAAGGAAAGGGCGGCCGGCCTGGAGCCCCTCCTGTTCATAGAAACCCTTTGCATGGGCTATGAGCAAAGGAGTGGCATCTGTTATGGGAATATACCCTATATTCACCGGTGGAAGCTGTGCCTGCCTGCCAGGTCTTTCAACACTCCCTGGCTTTTTCTGTTTAAACGAACCCGAGGTGAATAAAAAGCTCCCGGCAAACAATAATCCAGCCCTTGCCAGATTTTTAAAGAATTCCCGCCTGGTTATATTTCTGTCATAGTTTTCCTCAATGCAGTTTCTTGGGTTTAAAATACTTTTATTAGTCTTATTATTATTATATGATCCCATACAAATCTTCTCCCTTACAGACTCAGATAGAAGCCCGCTGATAGTAATAAACCCAGTTTCAACTGTTATTCAGGTTCAAAAAATCTGCTTTCGTATTCTCAGAACAATACCAGAAGACTAAAATTAAAACCACACTTCAAAAGACCCCTCACTCAAAAAGGGTAGTACTTAAATACCTGTCTCCCAGGTCAGGTAAAATCGCCACTATCAGCTTGTCCTGCTTATCTTTTCTGCCTGCCACCTTTACGGCCGCCTGAACAGCTGCTCCTGAAGAAATTCCGGCAAAAACACCTTCCTGCTTTGCCAGGCGCCTGGTCCCTTCGGCGGCCTCTTCACTGGAAATTTTTAATATTTCATCAATTACCTCTACATTCAATATTTCAGGTACAAAACCTGCCCCGATGCCCTGGATTTTGTGGGGACCGGGCTGTCCCCCTGAAAGCACCGGTGATTCAGACGGCTCCACTGCAACTGTGTAAAAATCAGGCTTTTTTGATTTAATTACCTCTGAGACACCGGTTATGGTCCCTCCGGTGCCCACACCTGAAATCAGTATATCCGCTCTTCCCCCGGTGTGCTCCCATATTTCAGCTGCAGTAGTCTGCCTGTGAATTTCTACGTTGGCCTGGTTTTTAAACTGGTTTGGTATAAAAGAGTTTTTAATTCCTTCAGACTCCTGCCGGGCCCTCAGCACCGCCCCTTTCATTCCTTCTTCTCCTGGCGTAAGTATAAGATCGGCTCCCAGTGCCTTCAGAAGCCTTCTTCTTTCAATACTCATGGTATCGGGCATGGTAAGCAGAAGGCGGTAGCCTTTTGCTGCACATACAAAGGCCAGAGCTATCCCGGTGTTTCCGGAAGTAGGCTCAATGATAGTGGCACCAGGACCGATCTTTCCCTGTTTTTCACCAGCCTCTACCATGGCAATCCCTATTCTATCCTTGACACTTCCCAGGGGATTGAATGACTCCAGTTTTCCCACTATGTTTCCGGGAAGGCCTTCTGAAATTTTATCCAGCTTAATCAGGGGAGTTCTTCCAACAGTTTCAGTTATACTTTTGAATATTTGTCCCATTTATGTCCGCTCCTTTGTATAAAATTATGCAAATATACTGCTTTCAGTCTTTATGGTTTAACAAAACACCATGCCTCATGCCATTCTTATCAACATCCGTTTACTGCTGCTTCCTGATACTCAGCAGACCCGGGTGACATATGCCTTCCAGCTTTAAATACCTCCTCCATGGGTGAAAGCCTCGGAAAATGCCAGGACCTTTTTTACAATCTCAGCTTCCGTCTTGTCCTCATAGTTCTCCGTGCTGCCGGAGAGTCCCTCCAGGGTCTCCACCTGCTTTAATCTCTCATCAAGTTTAGACTGCTGCCTGAGCATATAGCGTATCAGGTCAGCCAGCGGGTCAGGCAGTTTGCCGTGCTCCAGCATTTCAATTTCTTTTGCAAAAAATCCCATTCCCACTCTTCCCGGCACCCCCACCACAGTTGCTCCTGGCGGCACATCGTGAATAACCACGCTGCCTGCCCCAATCCTGGCCCCATCACCAACATCAATAGCTCCCAGGACAATTGCCCCTGCTCCTACCACTACATTGTTTCCCAGGGTGGGATGGCGC
>JBMCUI010000286.1:0-2887 GCA_048622675.1 Spirochaetota bacterium
ATACCGCAGTTTTTCTGGGATGATGTGGGTTCCTGGGGAGCTCTGGACAGGCACCTGGAAAAAGACCCCCATGGAAATATTCTCCGGGGAAATGTGGTGATGGTGGAGGGGAATGACAATATTGTCATTGGTGACAGCAACTCCATTATTTCGATGGTAGGGGTAAAAGACCTTATTGTAGTTAAAAATGGAGACCGGTTTTTAATATGCAGTAAAAAACAGGACCAGGAGATAAAGAAGCTGTTAAGCATAATTGCACAGAACAGGGATAATTTGAAGTACCTGTAAAAAAATAGCTCTGCCCGGCTGAATGGAACGCCAGCAAAAACTCAAAACAGGAGTAACCTGCACAGCAGGTGAGAAAATCATATAAGTTGATGATATTTGTGATTTTATGTATATTAGGAATAGAGTGTAAAGCAGGCTTATAATTAGATAAATCTGAAATTGTGCAGTAGAATAATTGCTGTACACAAATATCTTGAAAGGGGGGTCAATGCCTTCAGGAAAGAAGAGAAAGAGACAGAAAATTTCTACTCATAAGAGAAAGAAAAGGTTGAGAAAAAACAGACATAAAAAGAAATAAATAAGCAGGGTATTGCTTTGGAACTGAATATTCCCTCTGGAGAAAGAACCCTAATAATGGGTATTATAAATGTTACTCCTGACTCGTTTTACCAGGGAAGCAGGCTGCAACTGGCCAGCCGGGCGGTGGACCGGGCCCTTTATTTCCAGGAGGCCGGAGCAGACATAATAGATGTCGGAGGGGAGTCAACCAGGCCTGGTGCACAGCCGGTAAGTACTGACCAGGAGCTCCGGAGAGTAATACCGGTGATAGATGGAATAAGAAAAAAAACGTATGTCACTATTTCTATTGATACCTGCAAACCGGAGGTTGCTTCCCGGGCTATTGACAGCGGAGCACAGATAGTAAACGATGTATCAGGTCTGAAGAGGGGGAATAGTCTGGGACATGTGGCGGCAGACAGAGGGTGCTACATGGTGCTTATGCATATGAGGGGCACTCCTGCCGATATGCAGGAGCATGCCGTTTACCAGAATGTATGCGCAGAAGTTTCGGCTGAACTTGATGAGTCCATAAACAAAGCCCTGGAAGCGGGGATACCGAAGCGCAGGATTATCATTGACCCGGGTATAGGATTTGCCAAATTGGCCGAACATAATCTTACTCTGATTAAAAATATAGGCCTTTTTATAAAAAAGGGTTACCCGGTTATGATAGGTCTTTCCAGAAAGTCTTTTCTTGCTCCTTATTCAGGAGCCTCTCCGGACAATAGATTGGTCTCAACTATAGCGGCAAATGCTGTATCTATTTTTCTGGGTGCCGATATTATAAGAGTACACGATGTTAAAGAAGCAGTTGAAACTGCCAGAGTTGTAGAGGCAATTAAAAATGCATCCAGTTGAAGACCATATAAATAATTACCAAAAAAATCCCCAGAGTGTGAGGATGGGTAAGCATAGTACCGGTTTTTATAATGCCCGGTGCATGCATACCTTAATTCCAGTCACGGAGACAGCGCCATTCTTAGAGATCTGAGTTATATAGTAGAAGCAGCGTTCAATGTATACTGGGTGAAGAATTACCTGCTGCCATTTGTTGATATTTCTGTAATTGCGTTTGTTATCTATAAAACCTACCTCATGATAAGGGGAACCCGGGCCATTCAGGTGGTAAAAGGGCTAGCCCTTATCATATTTGCTGCATGGCTCTCCCAGTTTCTTCATCTGGAGGCCCTCAGCTGGCTTCTGAACCAACTCATCCAGGTGGCGGTTATTGCAGTTATAATTCTGTTTCAGCCTGAATTAAGGAGAATGCTTACCCAGCTGGGCCAGAACAGGTTCCTGGGTACCTTTTTTACCTACCGGGGAAAAATAAATATTATTGATACCATTGCAGAAGCCGTTGAAGAGCTTTCCAATAAGAAGGTAGGAGCTCTCATTGTTATAGAAGCAAAAGTAGGGTTGAGAAATTACATTGAGACAGGGGTTAAAATAGACGGACTGTTAACCGAAGACCTGCTGTTTTCTATTTTCAGAAAGGAGTCCCCTCTGCATGATGGGGCAGTTATTGTGAGCAGGGACAGAGTGGTGGCTGCTAAATGCATCCTTCCTCTGACGGACCGGCACGAACTGCTGGAGGGCTACGGTACCAGGCACTATGCTGCACTGGGACTGGCTGAGGAGACAGATGCTTTTGTTATTGTTGTTTCAGAAGAAACGGGAAAAATATCGGTGGCCTGGAACGCCAGTATTGAAATGGGAGTATCCATTAAAAGGCTGAGGGCCCGGTTGAGCAATCTTTTAAAGGTTGAGTAGTGTAAAACAAACATGGTAAAATGGAACATTAAAAAGTGGAAAATATTTAGAAGGTTATCCCATAACTGGTATATAAAGCTGCTCTCGCTGCTTCTTGCATTTATATTGTGGGTTTATGTGGACAGCCTGACTCAGGAGGAGAAGTTTTTTTCTGTACCTCTGTCATTGAGAGGAGTCCCCCAGGGATATGTGGTGGTAAACAATGTTCCCGAAAGAGTGGAGGTGATGTTGAAAGGAAAAGGGGTGAACATGAATCTTGTCAATGAAGAAGAACTGGAGGTATATGTAGACCTGCAGAACAAGTATATGCCCCGGGGGGATAAAGCAGTAAAAGTAGACAAAGGTGCTCTTCCCCAAGGCATATCGGTAGGTGAGATAAAACCCAGATTTGTAACTGTGGATATGGAAAAGGTTGAGAAAAAAACGGTCAGGGTAGTCCCGGTAGTGGTGGGGAAACCAGCACAGGGATACAGTTTTGTTGATGCTGTGGTAAAGCCGAATACAGTGGAAATCAAAGCACCGGTTTCTGTAATCAAAGGTATTGACC
>JBMCUI010000287.1:0-2882 GCA_048622675.1 Spirochaetota bacterium
CCCGATGGCCTGGTGGCCAATGCACACTCCCAGGATAGGTATTTTCCCGGCAAAGTTTTTTACTACCTCTACTGATATTCCAGCATGCTCGGGCCTGCCCGGACCAGGAGAGATAATAATACCCCTGGGGTTCATTTTTTTTATTTCAGGTATGGTTATTTTATTGTTCCTTACCACCTTTATAGGTCCCCCGGTGGTCTGAAAAAGAAACTGTAGCAGGTTATAGGTGAATGAATCATAGTTGTCTATTATCAGGTACACGGCTTATACCTCCTTATGAGCTTGTTTCACTACACCTCCACCCCCAGGGAGGCCCCCAGGGCTTTCAGCTTGGAGGTTGTTTCATGGTACTCCCGAGCCGGAACAGAGTCGTATACAATTCCTGCTCCGGCCTGCAGCAGCAACAGATCGTCTTTTTTGAGTGCGCTTCGTATGGTGATGCAGGTATCAAGATACCCTCCGGGCTCAATATATCCCACCACCCCTGCATAGAATCCTCTCTTTTCCGGCTCCAGGGTGTCTATTATCTCCATGGCCTTAATTTTGGGTGCGCCGGAGACCGTTCCTGCAGGGAAGGTTTTTCTTACTGCATCCAGCCCGGTTTTGTCCTTCTGAAGGATTCCCTCTACCTGGGAGACCAGATGGATTACGTGGGAGTAATGCTCCACGCTCATGTACTGGGATACCTCAATGCTGTCCGGTGTACAAACTCTGCCCAGGTCATTGCGGGCAAGGTCCACCAGCATGAGGTGCTCGGCCTGCTCCTTTTCATCAGAGACCAGCTCCCTGGCCAGCAGCCGGTCCTCATCGCTGTCCTTCCCCCTTTTTCTGGTCCCGGCTATAGGCCTCATAATCACCCTGTTTTTTGTTACCTTGACATGGACTTCGGGTGAGGAGCCGAACAGCTGAAAACTACCTGCGTCCAGGTAAAACATATAGGGAGAAGGGTTCAGTGAACGGAGCCTCCGGTACGCTTCAATGGCTGGTATCTCGGTTCTTAATACCACCCGCCGGGAAAGTACTCCCTGGAGCAGATTGCCTTTGATTATCTCACGCCTGACCTTGTCAACTCCGCTGAGAAATTTATTTTGGTGGTCTCCGGGTGTAATGCAGATGCTGTTATAGGTTTCGCCCCCTGGGTGCATGTAATTGAAGTCCATGTCGTAGATGCGTTGTTCAACTTTCTGTACAGCCCTGTTCAGGTCGATCCGGTGTTCATTGTAGTTAAGCCCCAGGATGGTAATGGTATCGGTGTAGTGGTCGAATATGAGAAAAATGTGACCGAAGATAAACATTGCATCAGGAATAGTCGAAGGGTCTGGTTTTTCTCTGAAGTGCACATCATCAAAATGCCGGGCATACTCGTATGAAAGATACCCTACACCCCCTGCAGGGAAAGGAAGAGGGTGGGCAGGCACGGGGTGCTGATGGGCAAAGTGCAGAACCACATCCAGTATGTCCCTGGCATTGGTCTTCAGTCTGGTGGTCTTTTTGTCTTTGTACATATAGATTTGAGCATTTTTCTGATAAACGGTAAATGCCGGGTCAAGAAGCAGGATGGAGTGCTGGCCTTTTCCTTTCCCCAGGGTGGCCGATTCCAGCAGAGCCCTGGCTTTCAGCTTCAGGCACAGAGAAAAGGGAGTAAACTTTTCACCCTGGATTTCTTTTATCAGAAAGCTCTCTCCACAAGCCTTTGTGTTGATCATTTTTACCTCCCTTGGTAATTTACCGGCAGTTTAATATGCTGCTCAGTCATAAAAAAAGCCGTAAAACCCTGTAAGGTTTTACGGCCTGCTTTCACAAAAAAACAGGCCGCAGAACCTGGCTTTTATAGCCAGAACCTGCGGCCTTGTCTATGATAAGACACAGTGGTCCTGGCTACACCCAGAACCACCACCACCAGCTGCTGTGCATGAAACTAGTGCTGTTAGTGGTTTCCATCATGGAAGTAACACCCATTCTCCTGTATTGTTACCTACAGAATACCTAAAAGAGAATAAAAGTCAAGCAAAAAAAGGGGACAGGCTGCTTTTTCCTTTTTCAGTCTATCTCTCTGCAACAACAAGCATCTCGAAATCTTCCGGCGTTAAAGTCGCGACTCCCGGAAGGCTTCTGGACCTGATGGGTGACAGAAAGATCCTGCTGGGTAGAACGGAGATCGTGGTCCTGGACGAAGCGGACAGGATGCTTGACATGGGCTTCATACCCGACATCAAGCAAATCTTCGCCGCGCTGCCGGCAAGGCGGCAGAGCCTCCTCTTCTCGGCGACCATGTCCCCTGTTGTAACGGGCCTGGCGGGGAATATACTTCACCAGACCTGCCGCATTGAAATTGCCTCCAGCGTCAGCACGGACCCACAGATAGAGCAGAAAGTGCTGTTCGTGGACCGGGATAAAAAGAACGCTCTGCTGGTGCGGCTCCTGGCAGAGCGGGGAGTTAGCCGGGTGCTCGTGTTCACCCGCACCAAGCACAGGGCAAACAACCTCTCCAGGCAGCTGGCCCGGCACAGGGTGACCTCCGACGCACTTCACAGCGACAAGACCCAGGCTGCCCGCATGAAAGCGCTTGAGAGATTCCACACAGGGCGCATCCAGGTGCTTGTGGCTACTGACATCGCGGCCCGAGGCATAGACGTCAACGACATCGATCATGTCATCAACTATGAGCTTCCCAACGAGCCGGGGATGTACATACACCGCATCGGACGCACGGCCCGCGCCGGCAAGCAGGGCACAGCTCTTTCCTTCTGCGACGCATCGGAGATCGGGTATCTCCGACAAATCGAAAGGCTGCTGAAGAAGCAGCTTCCGGTTTGGAAGAACCAGCCGTTTCACTCCCGGAGTGCTGCCGCAGTCAAGCCGTCTACAGGGAAACGGCTTGC
>JBMCUI010000288.1:0-2880 GCA_048622675.1 Spirochaetota bacterium
GGGTAATGATACCTTCGTCAAAATGTTTTTCATACTGTTGAGATAGAGTGAGTATCTGGTCCAGAGGAGCATAGTTCCCTCGCATACTGAACACACCATCGGTTGCAATGATTACTCTTTTTGCATCTCCCACTGTTTCATCCAGGCATTGTCTCAGCTTTTCTGCATCGCAATGGGAGTATATCTTCTTCTTTTCCCTGGGTATTCCTGCCAGTCTTATGGCCATAATGATGCTGTTGTGGTTGAGCTGATCGCTTATCACCATGGTATCCCTGGTAACAAGCGGGGCTATAGTACCCAGATTGGATGCGTATGCAGAGCTGAAAATAATAGCAGCCTGTTTATTAAAAAATTGGGCTAATTTTTTTTCTAGCTGGACATGGGGGAGCTGGGTTCCGGATATGAACCTCACTGCTCCAGGTCCCGCCCCGTACTTCAGGCTGGAGTGGTGTTCAGCATCAGCGATTCTTTTATCTCCTGACAGGCCCAGATAACTGTTTGATGCGAAGTTGAGCAGCAGTCTGCCGTCTTCAAGTTGTATTTTATTTCCTCCGCCATTGGAGGAAGGGAGGGTACCTGCAATAACTTTTTCGGCCCCTTTCAGCCTTCCTTCTTTTTCCAAGCTTTTTAATTCGGTCTCCAGTACAGACTCTAATTTTCCAGGCATTTCTATCCTCCAAAAATATTTGTTATTATTTACTATTTAAGTATTATAGTCAATTTATATTTATAGTCAAGTAAAATATTACAATTTAATTTACTCATATAGTAAACAATGAAACTTTCGAGGGAGAGAGGCTGAGGGGTTGAGGATGGAAAGCGGTGGTATTTCCAATTAACAATAGTTTTTTGAAATAAGTGAAAAACTAATTGGTTTTAATACGGTAACTGCAGGTGTAGATGTTCATTCTCCGGCCCCTGGCAAAGCCTACCAGGGTCACCCCACAAGCTGAAGCCAGCGTAACCGCCTCAAAGGTGGGTGCTGAAACAGAGACGATTATGGGAATACCAGCATTGATTGCTTTAAGCATAACAGTCCGGGAGACCCGTCCGCTGGTGATGAGTAGTTTATCGTGAAGGGGAATACCTTCCACAATACACCTTCCCAGAACCTTGTCTACAGCGTTGTGCCTCCCTATATCTTCATAAAATGCCACAACTTCACTGGAGGTGCACACTCCGGCACTGTGAACCCCTCCGGTGGAACGATATACCGATGACAGGGCATGAGCCTGTTTTACCAGCCCTGTTACCTCTTCCCACTGCACCTGCATCTGTACTTCTGTGCAGTTTCGGGGAATCTCAGGGCTGGTTTTTAGAGGTCCTGCTTTGGTAAACGGTGGTTCAGTGCAGTGATTCCAGTTATGGGGTGAAAAACATCCCCAATCAATATATGGTGTGTCTGGCGGAGATGCAATTCCGGGGTTATTTGCCCGGGCCCGGTCTGATGTGGAGGAGTTTTTCCCTGCTCCCGGGCCGGTTCGGCTGAGGTCATCTTTTTGTGCTGTAGCTGTGGGAGTGTGTCTGCAGGTTATCATACTGACAATTCCCCTCTTCTGGTCGCAATGTATGCCGGATATGTCATTTTTTGATTGTATAAAATGTTCTGAATACGCAAAGCCTGCTGCCAGGTATTCAATAGCGTGGGGGGTGCATACAATAGTGGCAACTTTTACTCCGTCAATAAAGACCCGGAGCGGTGATTCGGTAACCAGAGTGTCCTCAATTTTTTCTTTTTTGCCTCTGAAGAGTTTCATTATGGGGTGCTTCCTGGTGCAGCGCATTTGAAACCTGCTGTGATTTGGCTGATCAGTGTTTTTCATGTTATTGCTGTGTGAGAATGGTTATGCGGTCACCTTTTTGCACCACTCCTCCCCTGATTACCCTGGCAAAAACCCCTTCTTCAGGCATGATGCATTTGCCCACCAGAGTGGATATCTCGCACCCTGTATGGCATTGTTTTCCTATCTGGGTTATCTCCAGAACCGTCCGGGGGCCCAGTGAAATTCTGCTGCCGGGTTTGAGACTAACCAGGTCCAGGCCCCGGATAATAATATTTTCTGCAAACATACCGGGCTGGGGGTCAAGGCCCAGTTCTTTCATTTTGTTTATGCTTTCTATACCCAGAAGGCTTACCTGCCGGTGGGTATCTGCACCGGCATGAGCGTCACCCTCAATACCGTGATTTTCTATAAGAACTCCTTCAGGTATACGGTATTTCTTTGTTCCCCTCTGTCTGCTTATGCATACCTCCAGCACAACCGGCGTTTTGGTTTTGCTGCACGGAGCATCATTGTCCATTTTTTAGTCCTTTTTCTTTGAAAAAGAGGTTATTCCCCATAGGAGATAATCCCTCCTCCCACAACCCGGTCATCAATGTAGAACACCGCTGACTGCCCTGGCGCAACAGCCCACTGTGGTGTGCTGAAATCAACTTGGGCCCGGCTATTATTTATTCGATAGAGCAGGGCATCCTGGGGAGGGTGAAGGGAGCGGATTTTTGCCTGAACAGAAACAGGCTCCTCAGGAGGCTTCTCTATCCAGTTTACTTTATCAGCAACCAGGTGGGTGTGATACCCCTCTTTCCTGCTGCCCACCATCAGGGTATTGGATTCCGGGTCTATGTGGATGACATACAGGGGCTTTCCTGAAGATACACCCAGCCCTCTTCTCTGACCGATAGTATAACCGGTGATGCCATGGTGATACCCCAGCACTTCTCCCTGCTTATTCACAATTGGTCCCGGTGAAGATGCTTCGGGCATATACTGCCTGATAAACCAGCGGTAGTTTCCGCCCGGAATAAAACATATTTCCTGGGACTCCTGTTTTTTATACACATGAAAACCGGCCTGTTCGGCAGTCTCTCTGACCCTGGCC
>JBMCUI010000289.1:0-2865 GCA_048622675.1 Spirochaetota bacterium
GCTTTTGTCCCTGTCTGGAAAGTTTCTGGAGATGCCTGATGATGTTTCCGGCAGTATAATACACTGGGTTGCACTGTCCCTTATTGCAGTACATCTTTCCAATTTTCAGACATTCGTCATCAGGCTGGGGCAGAGGTTCCACATGGTAACCGTAGTGTTCAAAAAATCCCTTTAGCAGGACCTCATGTGCTGTGGTCAGACCACCATAAAGGACTTTTGGCATTGCAGGGTCTCCTCCTTGAACCTTTTCAGGAAATAGTCTATGGTTTCTACTCTGAGCTTGATGGACCCCAGGGGTTTGTTCTCATCGATCTCGTGAAAAGTGAAATAGGGGGTGTTGATATGGGTGAAGATATCATCAATACCAGAGTAGACCGCTGCATCATGACCGCAGCGGAAGGAAGAAAGGTCCAGGGCTATCAGGTTGGGGTGTCTGGATACAAACCTGGCCCCCCATATTTTCAGGGAGCTGTTTTCACTGTAGCACATGGGCCATATATCGCTTATGTCCATGGGATGGCTGGTTTTGCCTTCTTGTATATCAGAGCCGAAAATTTTTTCTACTATGGGTCCTTTCCGGGGGAGGCTTTCTATGGTAAAAATGGGATACCCGCATTTATTCAGCTGTTCCAGAATGCCGTGGTTAACACCGGGATCGTTATGATAGGGTCTTCCCAGAAGAACAATCCCCACCCCTCCGGTTCTTTCCAGCTCAATCAGGACCTCTTCGGCTTTCTCCCGGAGTTCTTCCACATAGTTCTGCCATACCGCAAGGGACTGGTTAATGGCCTTCCTGTTTTCTTTTCTGGTTATTCCAAACAGAGGCCCAAAACACCCGAACATCTGCTTTTCAAATAAGTCCCATTCTGCCATGTCCAGCACAGGATGTATATAGGTAATTTTCCGTTTTTTAAACTCATCTTTTTCCAGGGTAAAAGAAGCTTTTGCCACTTCCGGGGCTGCAGTTACAGCTGGGCAGGCCCAGTGGTAATGGCTGTAAATTTCACCTTTTACTGACCTTATACATGGGAAAAATATATGGGAAACATTTTTATAATTCATAAGGTCATAAACATGAGAGATAGCGATTTTTGATGGAAAGCAGGGATCAATGGAGCCTCTACATGCAGTCTTGCGATACAGATTTTCAGAGGTGAAATCAGAAAAAGGTACCCGGGCTGCTCCCAGTGAGTTGAAGTAAGAATTGAAAAATACCGCAGTGGAGTACATGTTCAGCACTCTGGGTATACCTATTACTGCTTTTTTAAGGCTGTGCCTCTTTCTTTTTTTGGGGCCCAGTAATTTCTTATTTTCCAGCACCACAGGGAGCGAGTATGAGCTAAATGCCCTGGAGTTGGAATAGTCAATAAAGTTAAAGGCCCGGTTTTTCTTCTCCTCAACATCCCGGATTATTTTCTTTAATTCCTGCTTGTTTTCTGCCTGTCCTTTCTCGCAGGTAGCTATGATGTATCTTTTTGAATAACTTCCTGAGGAAATGGAGATGAAAGTCCTGAGGCAGTGGTTTTTGCAGTAAGGACACCTGGTATATTCATCTCTTCTGGCGGTGTAGTTTATTCCCTTCAGGCTTTCGAATCCTATAAACCGGCTCTTATCTTCAGGAATTCCATTGTTCTCCATGAGCCTTTTTGTTTCAAGGGCAGTACCAATTGCTCCTGCTACTTCATTATAGGGATGAACATGGATTCTGGCGTCTTTTACCCGCGAGGTAATGAAGTCATGCTGGGTCTTTACCACTGCCATGTTGTTATGGGTGCCGCCCTGGAGCACAAAAACCCGACCCAATCTGGCAAGGTTTGGCTCCTGAACCACATAAAGCCAAACATTAAGAGGGAGTACTTTGGCAAGTCCGGCCATAATTTCATCTGATTTCCATCCCATCTGCTGGTAGTTCACTATATCTGCTTCCAGGAATACTGCACATCCGAAATTGAAGGAGGGGGTTTTAGCAGCACAAAAAGCCACTTCAGCATATTCATCTACTGAATAGCCAAATTTTTCTGCAGTGGACTGAAGGTAGTACCCGTTTCCAGCTGAACACTGGGTGTTGAGGCGAAAGTCTTTTACTGTACCCTGGTTGAGAAGAATGACCTTGATATCCTGTCCCCCCAGATCACAGATAACATCTGCATCGGGAAAATACTTCAGGGAACCCAGGGTATGGGCCACAGTTTCTACCACTGCAGTATCACCGCCGAAAGCCTGGCTTAAAAGGTCCTTTGCATATCCGGTAAAACCCACCCCTTTTACTACCATATTTTCGCAGCCGGCTTCTATTTTATGTTTTAGTGAAAGAAAAATACTCTGAGCGTCCTTAACCGGATTTCCCTCCGAAAGCTTATAGGCCTGGGCCACTACCTGGTCGGTCTCGTCAATTACCACCCCTTTGGTAGAGGTGGAGCCGCCGTCGATACCAATGTATACCTTCAGCCCACCATTACGGGAAAAAGGCGTATAAAAAAACCCGCCAGGCGAATAATTTTCATAAAACTGTTTTTTTTCTTCCTGATGCTTAAACCCGATGGCATTCTGGGAATGAGGGGTGATTTTTTTCTTTTTGTTTATGGTCCTGTAAAGCGGAGAGAAGTCTTTTATTTTGAATGAGTTTTGGGCCTCTCCAAGACCCATCAGAGCGGCGCCATAGGCACCGTAAAAAAGTGCCTCCTGTGGGGTATAAATGCAGCTCCGGGGATCAGAGTCTGCGGGCACCTCTCTTTCTGACCACAGCCTGGTTATGCGTTCCCTCCAGGCATCCCTGAGGGCAGTAAAAAAGTAATTGGGTCCACCCAGGAGCAGCACCCGGGGAGGAGGTGTGTACCCTCTGGCCAGAACTGCAAGGTTCTGTTC
>JBMCUI010000290.1:0-2859 GCA_048622675.1 Spirochaetota bacterium
CAATAGTACTACAATAAAAAATAATACTGTGGACCTATCAGGAAATGGTAAAACAGAAATTGGATAAAATCTTAACAAAATTAAGGAAGGAGAAAGCTGTTGACATTCAAAAAGAAAAAACGGCTGGTTGTTTTCACATGCATTTTTATTTTGACGGGAGTGGTTCTGATCACCGGCTGCGCACCGGGGAGGCAGAGAGTGGTTTTAACAGAACCGGCATACAATAACACCGGCGACAAAATTGCTTTTGTATCAAACCAGGATGGAGATACAGAAATATATGTGGTAAACTCTGATGGAACCAATCTTAAAAAACTAACCGATAATTCTTCTGTGGACTTTTCACCCACCTGGTCGCCGGATGGAGACAAAATAGTATTCGTTTCAGACAGAAGCGGAAAGTTTGAACTTTATACCATGAACGCAGATGGTAGTGACCAGAAGCTGATTCCTACATCCATTGAAGAACAAACTACCAAGCAACAATAATTTTAAACGGGGGTATACCCACCAACCTTTTTTTCCTTGCAGTTTTCAATACCCAGGACTTTACTTGCTTTCAGCGCTCAGTCTGGAGATGGTAACAGCAGAAATAATTATCATTCCCAGCACCACATCCCGCCAGTAAGCGCTCACATTGAGCACATTCAGGGCATTGGATATCATGCCGAATATTATTACACCAAGCAGCAGGCCCAGCGCAGATCCTCTGCCCCCGGTAATGAGGGTTCCACCAACTATCACTGCAGCCAGAGCATCCAGGGCATACCCTGTACCAGTGTTCGGGTATGCAGCTCCCAGCTGAGATATAAGAATCAAGGCGGACAAACCGCACAATAACCCCACTACAGCATAGGCAATAACTATATACCGCTCTGTCTTGATGCCGGACACATACGCAGCAGTCCTGTTACCCCCGATAGCGTACAGCATTCGCCCGTATTTGGTGAACCGGAGGATTACATAGGTTGCAATAATAACAGCAAAAAAGATCAGTACCATTACCGGAAGAAATCCACCCAGCTTCTCCCGTCCCAGAAATTGAAATTTGCCCATCAACTGGTATGCATATCCATGACTTATTACCATAGCAAGTCCCTGATACGCAATCATAAATCCCAGGCTGATAATAAAAGAATGCACCCTTGATTTTACCACGGTCAAGCCGTTGACCACCCCCATGGTAAGACCCAGAAACAATGCAACCACTACTGCAAGGGGAATGTTGCCCAGCACCTCAATGATCATAGCCAGCACCACTCCGATAGTGGAAATCTGGGAGCCTACGGAGATATCGATATTACCTGATATTAAAAGCATACCAATACCCGCACTTACTATCCCCAGGACCGAAATTTGCTGTAGAATGTTTATAATATTCCTGATGTTTCTGAAATTGGGATTGATAAGTGCAACCACCACTCCCAGAACAATGATAAAAATAAGCAGGTAGCTGGTTTGATTGAGAAACAGGGATTTCAATTTGGCTGCTCTGTCCTGCTTTGTAAGAGCTTCTTGTGCTGACAGGTCAAGCCCTTTGTTCATTTGCCTCACTCCGTTGTTTGGTTCCTATAGAATGTTTTAAAATATTTTCTTCGGTGATTTCATCACCTTCAAGGATTTTCACCAGTTCTCCTTCCCTCATCACTCCCACCCGGTCACTGATGGATATCAGCTCGAGTGTATCTGAAGAAATCATAATGATTATCTTCCCCGCCTCGGCCAGCTCTTGCATTAAATTATAAATCTCACTTTTTGCTCCCACATCGATCCCCACTGTGGGTTCATCGAAGATGACAATATCTGTTCTGGCAAACAGCCACTTTGCCAGTACCACTTTCTGCTGATTTCCACCACTCAAGTTTCTTACCATCTGGTTTAAGGAAGGGGTTACAATATTCAGCCTCCTGGAAATATTCCATGTCTGTTTTTTTTCTTCTGCCAGGTCAATCATAAACTGAAAATTTTTTCCCAGTTCTACAAGGCTGATATTTTCAAAAAGCGGTCTATCCAGAACCAGACCGGTCTCTCCTCTATTTTCTGTAAGGTATCCAATTCCATGCCTTATCGCATCATAGGGAGACCTGGGGGTTATCTTCTTCCCCGTGAAAATGAGCTCTCCGGATTCCTTCTGATCAAGTCCGAATATCAATCGGGCCAACTCTGTTCTTCCGGAGCCGACCATACCCCCCAGCCCGAAAATCTCACCCTTTCTCACTTTGAAATTGACATCCTTCACTATCCCGCCGTAATAATGTTTTACCTCCAGGTATTGTTCTTTTTCTCCAGTCTTTGTACCAGCTTTTTCCCTGTGGTAGAAAGCCGATGCAGACCTGCCGATCATCTCCCTGATAAGGGTATTTTCATCTATATCTTTTATTCGATGTGTATTTACTTTTTTCCCGTCCTTTAACACTGTAGCCCTGGTGCATATTTCAAAAACTTCCCCCAGGTTATGAGAAATATAAATGACACTATGGCCTTTCTGGGAAAAACCTCTGATGATTTGAAAAAGGGTTTTTTTACCTGTCTCATCCAGTGAAGCGGTTGGTTCATCCAGAATCAATATCTTTGCTGTCCTGGAAAAAGCTTTTGCTATGCTCACTATTTTTCTTTCCACCGGGGTAAGCTTTTCCAGCATTGTGTGAGGAGAAATATCTATTCCCAGAGATTCCATAAGCTGTTTCGCCCTTGAGACCATCTTCCGAAAGCTGAAAAATCCTGACCTGGAGGTTTTTAAATCATATAGAAAAATATTTTCAGCGACTGAGAGCCCGTCCACCAGTTGATTGACCTGATGGACAGTTTGTATGCCAAGTTCAATTGATTTTCCAGGGTCCAGCTGGTGGTATACACAGT
>JBMCUI010000291.1:0-2856 GCA_048622675.1 Spirochaetota bacterium
CCATGTGCC
Source organism: Spirochaetota bacterium (assembly GCA_048622675.1). Classification (GTDB taxonomy): domain Bacteria; phylum Spirochaetota; class B62-G9; order B62-G9; family DRHN01; genus JBMCUI01. The sequence goes on from JBMCUI010000291.1 coordinate 10, forward strand.
CTGTGGGATTTGTGCCTGGATAAATGGGTTTGCTGATTCCATATTCCCCTTCCAGTATATACTCGCGTACCACCTGAAGTCCGTCACCGCAGGTAAGCATGAGAACAGCATCACATTCTTTTATCTGAGTTCGATATTTGCTAAGCCTTTCTTTACTCCAGGGCACATAGCAGGTAAACTCTCCAAAGGGTGGCGTAATAGCAGCCAATACATTTTTCCCCTCTTTTTTAAGAGTGTCTGCCATTTCTTTTACCTCGGGTTCACCGCCGGTATGGAAAACGGTAGCACAACCCCCACATCCAACCAGGACGATTTTTTGTTTGCCATGGAGATATTCCAAAATTTCTTCAACAGGCTTTTGTTCCTGTGCAATCATGATTTATCCTCCTTATATAATTTTGGTGATTTATGAAAGCCATGCATTCAGCCCCATAAATATCGCTGCTGCAATGGTAGTAAAGGCAAAGATTCGTTTAAGGTTTCTGGATTTTGTTTTTAAAGAAAACTTTCCTCCGATCAATCCACCTGCAACAGCAGCTGCAGCCAGGGGTACAGCACAGTAAGGATTGAAGTCACCTCCAGCAGTATGGCCAATAAAACCGGTGAAAGCTGTAACTGCTACCATGACCGAGGAAGTACCCACAGCTACTCTCATTGGTACGCCGCATGCCAAAACCATAAGAGGCACCTTAAATGATCCTCCGGATATACCCACCATACCTGCGATTAACCCGGTAGCTGCAGTAATGGGTAGGGCAACCCATAGGTTTACAACATAGTGGTACCCTCTGTACTCTCTTGGCCAGAATCCGGGCTTTTTCTTCTGAAGAGGGGGGTGTTCTTTTATGGGATAGAGCATGAAAAATGCTGAAACCACCAGCAAACCTGCAAAGATCACCTTAAGTAATGTCTCTTCAAATATGTGGGCATAATAGCCTCCCAGGAATGCCATCAGATCCGTAGGTGGATCAATTACCAGTGCCAACTTCCAGTCCACTGACCTGTGCTTTTGGAAAATAAGCATTGCTGCAGATGCAGAAGCAACCAGTATAAGCTGTGCAGTAGTGGCGGCTTGGTGGACTGGAAGGCCCAAGGCTATCAATATAGGAACGTAAAAATTTCCACCACCGCGACCTGTCATGGTCATTAAGCTTGATATTGTCAAAATTAAAACTGCAGCAATTAAAATCAGCATTCATTCTCATCTATTTTGGAGTAGTTTTACTGCTTATAGTATAATTTTATTTAATGATAATGACAATCATTATCATTTTTTAATTGACAAATTAAATAAATTAACTTAATCTAACATTGTTAAAACATTAAAACAAAAAGGAAGCTGAAATGAGCGATTTAACACAGACTGCGGAAGACTATCTGGAAAAAATTCTCATTATTAAAGAAGAAATGAAAATTGTAAGGGTAAGGGACATTGCAAATTATATGAAGGTAAAGATGCCTTCGGTGGTTTCAATGATTAAAAAACTTTCACAGAAAGATCTGATAAAGCATGAGCATTACGGATATATTGAGCTGACCGAAGAAGGGTTACGGCAGGCGAAAGCCATATACGAAAGACACAAAACACTTTTTAACTTTCTCCACCACATACTGGGTCTGGATACAGCTACTGCCAAAGAGGATGCCTGCAAGATCGAGCATTATGTAAATCCTAAAACCCTTGATTATATACTCAAGTTTATCAAGTTCGTTGAGACCTGTCCGGAGGGAGAGCCGCTGTGGCTTTCAAGCTTCCACTATTTCGCAGAAAGAGGTGTAAGACCTGAGCACTGCAAGGAAATTGAAAAAATTAGAAAGGATAGCAAAATGAACTCCAGTACATTAAGAAGTCTCAATGTAGGTCAAAAGTGCAGGGTGAAGAACATCTCTGGTGCGCCGGAAATTAAGAGAAGGCTGCTGGATATGGGTATTGTCCCCGGAGTTGAGATCAAGATGGAAAAGGCAGCTCCTCTCGGTGACCCTGTTGATATTACAGTAAAAGGGTACCACTTGAGCCTGAGAAAAGAGGAAGCATCATGTGTGGAAGTGGAGGTGTTCAAATAGAATGGTACCTCTCAGTATGGTAGACCCGGGCCAAAGAGTTGAGATAGTGCAGATAAGGGGCGGAAGAGGAATTGTTTCAAGACTCACTGGAATGGGTTTTTACCCGGGAGTGGTAGTGGAGATTATCTCTAACAGAAGGGGTCCTTTAATCATCGCCAGGGAAGGTATCAGGCTGGGGATTGGCTTTGGAATGGCCCACAAGATTTATGTCAGGCCACTGTACTGAGAATTTTAGGTTTGTGCTGTAAAAATATAAAATTTTGGAAAAGTTTATTAAATAGTCTAGAAGTGTACAATTTGATACATCAGGAGGCAAAGACCATGCAAAAAGAAATTAGGGTTGCAGTGGCGGGAAATCCCAATTCAGGGAAAACCACTGTTTTCAACAACCTTACCGGGTCCCATCAGCATGTTGGAAACTGGCCGGGTGTCACAGTGGAGAAAAAAGAGGGTATGTTCAAATACAATGGCTGCAGGGTAAAGGTGGTAGACCTTCCGGGAACCTACAGTTTATCTGCTTATTCCATAGATGAGAGAATAGCACGGAGTTTTCTTCTGGAGGAGAAGCCGGATGCAGTGGTGACGGTAATTGATGCTTCCAACCTGGAGAGAAACCTGTATTTGGTAATCCAGCTCCTCGAGCTTGGTGCAAATGTGGTATTGGATTTGAATATGATGGACATTGTTGAAAAAAGGGGTTTAAAAATAGATAAAGAAAACATTTCCCGTATACTGGGTGCTCCGGTGGTGGACACCATAGCTTTTCGGGGAAAGGGCATAGAC
>JBMCUI010000292.1:0-2850 GCA_048622675.1 Spirochaetota bacterium
CTGTAGGCCAATACTCGAATATCCTACCAAAAGGATTCGGAACAAAACCACCTATCATCAAACCAAGCCCTTTGTCTATCCATGTGGTAACAATTACCAGCGCACAGCATGCTGCCAGGGTAGCCTCATTCCGCCGTATAGCAGGGAAAACCAGAAGTATACTTGCCAGTACCATTCCTATGTAAGAAAGCCACATTAAAGGTGAAACTTTGCTCCCTATGGTAAAGAGGTACTCATAGTGATGCATGTGCTCTGGTAACTGACTATAGAAAACGGTAAAAATTTCAAAACAGATAAAAAGCACATTTATAATAATCAAATAAGTAACAATCTTTCCCAGTGATTGAATCTGCTCTTTACCAGGGTCAAATCTGGTAAACCTCCTTACAAGAAGAGCCAGAAGGAGGACCAGGGCAGGCCCGGAACAAAATGCTGAGGATAGAAAACGGGGAGCCATAATAGCGGTGAGCCAGTACCCCCTTCCAGGGAGACCCTGGTACAAAAATGCTGTAACTATGTGAATACTGGGTGCCCAGGGAATAGAGATATATGCAAGAACTTTTAACCACTTTGGAGGTGGCGCTGCGTTACGCTCGCATTGCAGAACCATCCACCCGATAACAATATTAAGAAAAAGATAACCATTCAACACAATCATATCCCAGAACAGAATGGAATTGGGCGTGGGGTGAAGGAGTACATTAAAGATCCGTGTGGGTTTACCAAGGTCTACAATAATGAACAAGATACACATGCTCACAGCAGCGACCGCCAGAAACTCTCCCAAAATGGTAATCCTGCCAAATGCCTTGTAGTCATGCAGATAGTAAGGCAAGACTACCATAACACCTCCGGCTGCTATACCCACAAGATATGTGAATTGGGCTATATAAAAACCCCAGGAGACGTCCCTGCTCATGCCGGTTATTCTAAGTCCTACCTTCAGCTGCCACATGTACAGACCAAAGCCTATCCCGATAATGACCAGCAAGGAAAATACCAGCCCCCAGTATTTTTTGCTTCCAACTAGTGCCTTTTCAAACATAGCTACCTCACATCAAAGTGTATCTACAATATAATACACTTGAGGATCTGTACCAAGATACGGTTTGCGTCTGATGGTATAGTGTGCCCGAAGCGCTTTCCTTACCTGTGAGTTTTCATCTTCCAGATCACCAAAAATCAACCCCCCATTGGATACCTCCACGCAGGCCGGCATCAGGCCTTGGGCCAGCCTTTCCGCACAGAAATTGCATTTTTCCACAACCCCTATCTCCCTTGTTGGATATTCAGGGTTCTTTTCCTCAATAAAAGGCCTGGGGTCTCTCCAATTGAAGTTTCTTGAACCAAAGGGGCATGCAGCCATACAAAATCTGCACCCGATACACCGGTGCATGTCCATCATTACAATTCCATCTTCCCTCTGCCACGTAGCCTTTGTAGGACAAACCCTCACACATGCCGGGTTCTCACATTGATTGCACATCACAATAAACGGCCTGTCCTTGAAACTTTCTGCAAGGTGCTCCTGTTCCGCGCCTGGAAAGGCGTGCTCATAAGTCTCCGTCCAGATCCATTTTACTACATGCCTTGGATTTTCCTTGAAAATATCAGGGACATTGTGGACGCGATGGCAGGCTTCTATACACTTATTTATTGTCTTTTCGTCCATCTTTGCCATATCAATTACCATCGCCCATCTTTCTGCTGTCAAGGCCTCCGGTTTTTTTAAATACTGCGCCTCCACCTGGCCCGGCAATAATAATTCAAAGGCCGTCTTGCTTCCAAATAACACCACAGAGAGACCAGCTGCCTTTTTCAGGAATTTCCTTCTGCTAATTTCCATTAGTTTTCCTTCTCCAGTTCTCCTTTTGCCCATTCTTCCGGCTTTTCAACATGGCAACCCCAGCAGTAGGGCTTTATCCCCATAAATGTATGGCATTCATTACAAAATTTATCATAGTTCGAATGGCAGTTCAGACATTCATTCTGCAGGCTCGCAGTATATTTTTTCCCAGTAACACTTACATAATCCCTGGTGCCCTGGCGGACAGCCAGGTTTCTCCACTCCTCCAGGAGTTTCATGTGGTTTTCCCTCATGTATTTCGTGGATTCTATACACTTCTTTTCCTTCTCTGGGAGCTTTTTTATGACCGGGGTGTCAATTTTTGGTTCTGGTACTTCTGCGGCCTTTCCCCTATTGTAAAAAAAGGGAAATGTCACAAATGCAAAGAGGATAATAAGCCCTATTATTACTTTGGCTCCATCATACATCTACTCTTCCTCCTCTTCATCCTCTTCATCCAATTCCCCTAGTTCTATCAAAAACTCGCGGGCCTCCTTTTCTTTTCCTTTCAGAGGCCGCTTTCGCAAGTCCACCACCTTTTCCGTTTCCCCTGGCATCATCAGGGCGTTTCCTACCAGTTCATGAACGCCGGTGAGATCACACCCAGCAGGAACCCAGTAATCCAAAAGGGCTGGAAACACAGCCCTGTCAATGGCGCAAATCATGCCAACGTGGTTGACGCCGTATTTGTTAACCACATGATTTACAGCATTTGCTCTGGGATATCCCCCTCTCATCCTTATGACCATATAGTCGTCTCCATTAAAGCCACTGCCGCTGCCACAACAGAAATTCTTCTCCCTGATGGTATTTTCAGGCATCTCATAGAAATGATCAGGGGGTAAAACATTTTCTATGATATAACGTGGTTCATCAAACAGCCCCATGGCCCTGCTAGGATTACAGGAGTCATGAAAGGTCAGTGTAATATGGTCATTTCTACTCGGGTCCAGTTTCAGCTTGCCATGTTTTATAAGGTCAGCCGTGAATTCACAGATATGAAC
>JBMCUI010000293.1:0-2844 GCA_048622675.1 Spirochaetota bacterium
CCTCTGGGGATATTGAGCGCATGCTTTGTACTCCCCATAGATGATTCCCTGGACAGCATTTTCAAGACCCTGTGGGACGCAGCAAAAATCCACCAGGGAGGGGGAGGCACAGGTTTCAGTTTTTCCCGTCTCAGGCCCGGCGGCGACCTGGTCCAGTCAACCAAAGGGGTAGCTTCAGGACCATTAACTTTTATGACCATCTTTGACAAAGAAACAGACGTGATAAAACAGGGAGGCAAAAGAAGGGGAGCCAATATGGGTATACTCAGGGTGGACCACCCCGATATAATGGACTTTATAACAGCCAAGGAAAACCCGGAGTTTCTGCACAATTTCAATCTTTCGGTAGGCGTAACAGACAATTTTATGGAAGCAGTGAAACAGGACAAGGAATATCCTCTGATAAACCCCAGAACAAAGAAAATTACCAGAAAACTCCGGGCAAAGGACGTCTGGGACCTTATAGCTACCTATGCCTGGAAAACGGGTGATCCAGGAGTGGTATTTATAGATGAGATAAACAGGCAAAACCCTACTTCTCACCTGGGAAAAATTGAGGCCACCAATCCCTGCGGTGAGCAGCCCCTTCAACCATACGATTCATGCAATCTGGGAAGTATCAACCTTACAGCTATGGTGAAAGAAAAAAGAGGCTCCTACACTATCAACTGGGATAAACTAAGGAATACGGTATGGGATGCAGTACATTTTCTGGACAATGTTATAGATGCCAACAATTATCTGGTCCCTGAAGTGGAAGAGACTACCAAAAAAAACCGGAGAGTAGGGCTTGGAGTTATGGGATTTGCCGACCTGCTGTGTCTGCTGGGTATACCTTACAACAGTAAAAAAGCCCTGTCCCTTGGTGAAAAAATAATTGAGTTCATAAACCAGGAAGCCCACAAGAAAAGCTCCCAACTGGGTAAAGCAAGAGGCAACTTTCCCGGTTTCAGAGGAAGCAAGTGGGAAAAACAGGGATATAAATGGATGAGAAACGCCACTGTCACTACCATTGCTCCCACCGGTACCATATCAATAATCGCAGGATGCTCCTCAGGGATAGAGCCCTTGTTTGCAGCAGCTTTTGTCCGCAATGTACTGGAAGGGAGTCAAATTTTTGAAGTAAATCCGGTTCTTGAAATGATAGGGCGAAAAAGAGGGTTCTGGAGCAGTAACCTGGTGGAAAAAATCGCTGCAACAGGCACTCTTAAACGAATTGACAGCGTGCCTGAAGATATTAAGAGGGTATTTGTTACCGCACTGGAGATTGATCCCCAGTGGCATATACGGATGCAGGCAGCCTTTCAAAAACACTGCGATAATGCTGTCTCCAAGACCATAAACTTTCCCATGGAAGCTTCGGTAGAAGGTGTTCGAAATTCCTTTTTTCTGGCTTACCAGCTGAAGTGCAAGGGGGTTACTGTATACAGGTACGGTTCAAAACCAGATCAGGTGCTGAGCATCGGTGAAATTGAAAGAAAGCGCCAGGCCCAGACCACTCCACCCCCTTTTGTAGTAGCAGGCAGCGAGTTTGCAGGCGGCTGCCCCTCAGGTACATGCCCTGCTCCGTCATAATCAATTATTCAGCCTCAGCCTCTTTTAAATATTTTTCTATAGCAGCCTCATCTCTGGCCTTTTCCAGGAATTTATCTATCTCTTTTCTCACTTTTTCCTGCTCGATATACTGGGATATCCTATCTTTTACATTTTCATAGGGAATGGAGCCTGCGGGTTTCCTATCGGTAACTTTTATTAGGTGATACCCAAAACGGGTTTCCACTATTCCACTTGTTTGTCCTGGCTTAAGAGAAAAAGCGGCTTCTTCAAAAGATTTATCCATTTCTCCTCGCTTGAAAAAACCCAGGTTCCCACCCTTGGAAGCTGAGGGCCCTTCTGAATATTCTTTGGCCAGAGCTTTAAATTCCTCACCTGCTTCTAGTTTCTGTTCTACCTCTGTTATTTTTTGTAATGCCTGTTCTTTCTGCTTTGTATCGGAGGGATCATCAACAGCAATCAGTATATGACTTGCCTGTACCTGCTCAGGCTCCTGGAAGTACTGAGAGTTTTCTTCATAAAATTGTTTTAATTCCTCCTCTTTTACTGTAATGTCTTTTTGGATCTCCTGCTCGATGAGATTTGTAATTGCTATTTCCCGTTTTATATCTTCTTTGAGTGATTGTTCGGTATACCCCATTTCTTTTATGGCAGACTGAAATTCCTCCTCGCTCGAAAATTTACTGGTTATTGCTTCAAATTGCTCGCTTACCTTTTCACTCTCAACACTTATCCCCCTTTTCTGACTTTCCTGATAAAGCAGCTCACTGTCAATCAGGTTTTCCAATGTCTGTGTCTTTATTTCATTCATTTGAGCTTCATCTGGAACCTGGCCCTGCTGAGACATTCCCTTCTGGACTATATCCACCCGCATTTCAAAATAGTCCCTGCTGATTTCTTCTCCGTTCACTACAGCAATAGCCGATTCTGTTCCTTTATCTTCTTCATCCACCGGTTTTCTATTTGCAAATGCAAAAGAAAATAAACCAAGGCTTGCAATAAACACAAAAGCTGCAACCAACGCTGCCCATTTTTTAAAATCAGTTTTCATTCAATCCCTCTCTTTGCAATAAAAAATAATAAGTCCCTTGGCGGGACCGTAATGCAGAAATTTCTCGTAGAAATACTCCATACAGCTGCATTTAAAACATACTTTTTTAATCCTCCAAAAGCAAGGCTATTTATGTATTTTTTGATCCTTCCTGTAAATAGACAACCTGATTTTTTACTTCTTTTAGACTCATAATTAAAATATACTAACTGTAAAAATGCCGGGAGAAAGGTACATGC
>JBMCUI010000294.1:0-2833 GCA_048622675.1 Spirochaetota bacterium
CCTCAATGCTGTCCCCAAGAATTTCATAATTGTCCATAGTTCCCAGGCTGCTTTTGTGTCCCTGAACGGTAGTTGCGACCTGGTTGGACCTGAGGCCTATAACCTGAGAAGCCACTGCATCCATGGCCACCGGATCGGAAGAAATAATTAGGACACCAAGATCAACCGTGTTCCCTCTTCTGGGGCCGTTTCCCTCCATACCTACTATTCCGTCCATAATGTAGAGCCGGGGTTTTAAAAACATGGTGAGATCTACCAGCATCTGGGAAAACCTGTCCAAATGTTCCAGTTTGGCATGGAATCCTGACTTGGTTGTTCCAGGGATACAGCCGAACTGATTTTTCACTGCTCCGGTCATGGTGGTAAAACCGTGGGTCTTCAGCTTGGGAAGACTTATCATTCCCTCGCACTCCAGCACTCCTTTTGCTATTTCGAACAACCTGTTCTGCCTTCCCTGTTCAAAAAAGACCTTCTTTTTGGACTTGAAGTCAGCTATTTTTATTCCCAGGTTTTCTGCTACAGGAAGAAGTTCTGATTTTTTCAGGGCCCGGAGGGGATCGTGAAATCCGGGGGAGTCACCACAGTAGATATCCACTCCGAAGTCGAGCAGCAGCTTTGCTGCAGCCCTGAATACTTCAGGATGAGTGGTGGTTGCAGTATCAGGAGGATCAGGTGCAAGCAGGTTGGGCTTCAGCAGGATTTTTTCACCCTTTTTTACAAATGCACGTATTCCCCCCAGCATATTAATTCCCTGCTGGAGTTTCTGTAAAACCAGGTCCGGGTTATAGGAGCCACACCTGAGCAGCACTACTCTATGTGTCCGGTCAATGCTCATAACAGGCCTTTTGCCATCAATGGAAAAATAGGTAATGTAACAAACCAGTGTAAACCAAACCAGGGTAACAAACCACCCCTCAGGAATACCTGATGGGGTGGGTCCGGGGTAAATGGAGCCATAGGTTTATTTGAGAAGATAATTTCAATTTCTGGCAAAAACAAGGCCAATTCAAGAAATATGGCTTTTCCCATGCCTGTCCACTACCGGCTAAAAACTTACCTTTGCCTTGACATACATGGAATCAGTGTCCTTGAGAGAGGCAAACAGGTTGTCCCCCCTGCCATGTACCACCAGGCATCCCAGGTCCAGCTCCACGTTGTCGGATGGATAGTACTGCAGCTCCGGAATGTACCCTATGCCGTAGTTGCTGCTTACATCATTCCAGTCGCCGGTGGTCAGAACCAGGCTGACAGGAGAGAGTTTCAGCTTGCCCTGGAAAAAGTCTTTTTCCATTCTGAAAACCAGGTAGTCGTTCAGGTTGTCTTTTCCTATTTCATGGGAGAAACCGTGCACGAACTGGAGGTTGTAGTAAAGCCCGTTTTCAAAGGTGTAGTCGGTGCCGATAAGGTAGCGGGGGTAGGGCTTGTCCAGAACGGTGGTTGAATCAATCAGGGTACCATTTGTATATGTCTCGGTGGTTACCTTTTCCGGGAAAAATACTGCTGCTTCCCCCCATATTCCCATGTTGAACAGGCTGCCGGCAAAGTCAAACCCCGCCACATGGGTACGGGGGAATTGGGAAAACGTTTCAATATTGGTGGCTGTTCCATCCGAAGTAAGATTAATCCTGTATATTACCGGCAGTTTATACCTTCCGTAGTAATAGCTTGCTGATACATCAAATCCCAGCAGGTAGGTAGAGAGTTTGGCTGCCGCCTGGGAGGCTTCTCCTGCAAAATTGTCCGGTGTGTCTACATGAGAGGTTACCTCTCCCACCGAGGTGGTACCGGGCAGCAGCAGCTCTTCATAGGAAATGGTGGAAATGCTCTGTGTGGGCAGAAGAGATGGTGAAAAACCGGGGATGTAGACCACAGAAAGCATGGTGTTGGAAATGTAAAACCTCATCAACAGGGAGTTGGTGCTCAGCTTCTGGCCGAAGTCGAAAAAGCTGGAGAAGTCCGATGGGCACAAATTGCTGGTGGGATTGATCCTGTCTGCTGTCCCCCATACCATGATCTGCTTGCCCACCCGGACATCAAGGCTTGGGAGTAAAAAATGGTACAGGTCCAGGTAGGCCTCTGAAAGGCTCAGGGTGGGCTGGTAGATATTCTCCAGGTCCTGCAGATCGGTTATACTGGTAATTTCTCCACCCAGACCTTCGATGGCAAGCTGCGGCTCAGCATACAGCGCATAGTCCCTGGTTGAATGTCTCAGCTCCAGGCTGAGAGTGTTCCTGTTGCTGAATATCCGGCCGTTGTGGAAGTAGAACCTGGTGTTGGATGAAACTTCGCCGTGGACAGCAACATCTCCCGGGGCGGTTCCAGCTGCTGCAAAAAGTAGTAAAACACCTATAAAAATTGTAATTGTATTGAAATATTTTAACTGTTTCATAAAGCACCTCCTATCTCATTCTCAGTAAGCTTCTCTTGGAAAAAACACTGTCATCCAGGCCTACATCATATTTTACTTTTTCTATGGTGGAGACGGTGGAGTGGTCTTTTCTTAGATCTTTGACCACTATTTTCCTGGCAGTCCAGTATCCATCGATCTTCTTCAGGTCTTTTCTTTCTATAACTTTGTACATCTCGTCCTGGAAATTGTAGTATTCCACCCTCACCGGGTAGAAGTTGTCCTTCCTGTAGTATACCTGAAGGTATTTCCAGTCATGCTCCTGTTTGTCTTCGGGAACCAGTTTAATGACCCACCTGTTGTTTTCTTCATTCACCATGGTGGCAGTGGTGTTCTGGGAAAGCTGAAACTCGCTCAGGTCCTCGTAGGAAAAGTCTGTTCCTGCAAAGTTCTGGTTTTTCACATGCGAGGCGATCTGGCGGACCT
>JBMCUI010000295.1:0-2813 GCA_048622675.1 Spirochaetota bacterium
GATATAATATTGAGCAGGCTCTGACGGATCTGCTGGGAATTGCAGTCATCCTTGAGTTTTATGTAGATGGCCAGGGCTTCGCCGTTTTCGGATACCACTACGTTTTTCAGGGTGGGTTCCGAAAGCAGCTCATTCTTGAGCCGCTCAATTTTCTGCTGGGATTCAGGTATTTTTTTTTCGGGAAAACTCTGTTTCACCACCACCATCCCAAAAAGGTATTCGAACACTTTGGCATTCAGGGGGTCGATGACCTCTTCTACCTGGGGAAGTTTTTTTATCTTGTTTGATATTTCTTTTATTTTGGTAAGGGTGGACAAAGAAAACGGGTCTTCTGCCTTTACGCTGATCATTACAAACGTTGATGACCCAAATTTCTGGAGCGTTTCGTTGAGCTGTTTGAGCTCCCGGTTGTCCTCAGGAACCAGGTCCATCAGGTTGGAGGATATCTCAACGTTTCTGGTAAAGTAAGCAAAAACACCGGTAATTAATACTGCGATAATTATGATGGAAATATTATGTCTAACCACAAAATGGGCAAATTTTTTAAACATTAATTAAAATACCATGTCTGAAGGGGTTATATTATTAGCTGAACAGTGCTCCCTGTACAACTCCATGTAATTTTTTGATGTGCCGGCTTCCATGTTCATTTCCAGAATAGAGGCAGATTTCAATATGTCCTGCTGTTCTCCTTCTATTTCTACAAAGCTGCCAATGGGTGTTTGATCGAGGCATACCAGTGCCCCGCCTATAGAAAATATTTCCCTGTTTTTCTGATATCTGAATACTTTCTTATACCCCAGGCAGGTGAAAATAGAAAATGCTTTATCAAAATCGGATACCTCGATTTCAAGTTCTTCCATAATTTTGTAGCGTGCCTTTTCTATCGGTTTTTTAAAGGTCAGGGTAATTTTATCACTCTTTCTGAGCCGGAGCAGACACTCCTGTTGAAACAAAGACCCATTCTGGTCATCGAATACAAGGTTGTCTTCAAAGAATCCAGCCTTTTTTACAGCTCCGTTCAGGTTGAGTTTTTTCCTTATTCCATCCAGCTCTTCTACCCGGAACTTTATTTCTGTTTCCTTCAACCTTCCCCTCGTACCTGCTGAAGTTTCATAAGGTTGTCCAGGAGAAAATATATAGTTGTAGACGCAATTTGAAAATTAAAAAAATAACAGAGTTGTCTGGAGTTGATATTTTTTGGTAAAAAGTGTACTATTTCGGGATGGATGAAAATAATCCAAATACAGGGGGGATTGGAATGTCTCAGCTGATCCGTTTTGGGGTTTCCATGGAAGAAGGACTGCTGGAGTCTTTCGACCATTTCATTCAGGAGCACGGTTTCCATAACCGAAGCGAAGCAATCCGTGACCTGATAAGGGAAAAGCTTTCTCTTTCCAGGGGCTATAAGACAGAGCGGGTGATAGGGACCATTACAGTGGTTTACAATCATCATATAAGAGATCTTTCTGAGGAGCTTACTGAACTGCAGCACCAGTTTCAAAAATACATCCTGTTTACCAATCATCTTCACATGACCCATGACTACTGCCTGGAGGTTGTGGTGGTCCAGGGGGAGGAAAAGACCCTGCGGGACCTTACTGCCCGAATAGGAGGAAGAAAAGGAGTGATAATGGCACTGCCTTCATTTTTAACCACGGAACTGGACCACCAGGGTGACCAGCAGGCGGCAATTACCTGATTGAACACCTGCTCATGCGGATGCATTCAATGTATTACCATTATTGAAGGAGCAGTCTTATCCCAGCAGACCGTTAATTATGGGGGACCGCCCTTCAAGATCAATTCAGTTAGTTGATCAGGATGGGTTTTTCTTTTCATTAATGTCCAAGGGCTTTGGCCATACTGATCCCCAGCAGCCGACATTTATCCAGAGCTTCCGTATTGGGTGCATACTGGGATTCTACCACAGGCTCAAGAACATTGTTCCGGGTTTTATTGGCGAACTCTTCCAGCCTTTTTACAGCTCCTCCGCTCCAGCTGTATGGACCGAATATTCCGAGCAGCCTGTTTTTTAGTTTGTCATTCTCCAGAATGCTCACCAGCATGTCCATGATTGGAAACAGTTTTGTATTGTAGGTGCAGCTTCCCAGGATCATCCCCCTGAACCTCCATGGTGGTTGGTAGTATTGTATACAAAAATCACCGTTCATTGCATAAATTACATAGATGGGAAATTATTTATAATTTGGTCCGGATGAAGGAGAAGCCTTACATACTGGCTCCTTGTATACCTCCAGGGATCACTGCTGTTCTTCCGGCTTAATTTTCCCCGAAAACTATCCAGGTCGGTATAACCATTGTGCTCCATCCATCCCTGAAGTTCTTTGACCATGGTCTGGATGTGGGGTAAGCCGTTTATAAAAAGGGTGCTTACCACCTGAACGCATCTTGCACCTGCCAGTACCATTTTAGCCACATCTTTACCGGTCATAATGCCGGTACTGGTGCATATATCTCCTTTTATGTTATCATAAAGGAGCCCGGCATACCGCAGTGGAAGCCGGTTGTCTGTTTCAGAGCTGAAATTGAACTGGAAGATATTTTCCTGTTTGTCCGGATCAATTTCGGGCTGGAAAAAGCGGTTGAAAAGCACAAATCCATTTACCTCATGATTGTCAAGATGAGCTATGAACCCAAGTGGATTGGTATAATAAATGGACAGCTTTACACTTACAGGAATGGAGGTCTTTTTTATTACTTCTTTCACCACTTCCACCTGCTCGGTTTCAATATCCGAGCATTTCCCCTTAAAGTCTGAAGGAGTTCGGTAGAGGTTCAGCTCCAGTGCG
>JBMCUI010000296.1:0-2810 GCA_048622675.1 Spirochaetota bacterium
GGCCTGGGAGCAACTGGAGACGACATTACCAGAAATGTTATAAGCAGGGTCCTGGAAAGAGAGCTTCGGGTAGACAGGAACAAAGAAAAACTTCTTCGGGATTGGTACCTGAAGAAGGGACGTGATTTCCGCGATATCGACAGAATGCAGGCGAGCTGTCCCGAGGGGGGGATACTGCTTGACAACCGGGTAGGGCTTGCCTATGGTTTTTACCTTCGTACAGACCACCGTCACATTTTTTCTCTTCCCGGTGTACCCGGAGAAATGAAAAACATGTTTTTAGACCATATAATACCCATCCTTGAAAAAAAAGCTCTCTTTTCCAGTTCCTACCGGTTCGAAATACTGAACTTTTCTGATATAGCAGAGTACACTTTAGATAGAATACTTCAGCAAATCGTTTCCAGGTACCCGGGGATAGAATATGGAACCAGGGCAAGCAGCGGAATAATAAGAGTAAGGTTCGAATCCACCAGTACAGACCTGTCGCCCTGTCTGGAGCAGACCGAAGAACGACTGAAAGATAACTTCATAGCCAGAGGCGACAGGGCGCTGGAAGAAATAGCAGCTGAGCTGCTGGTGAAGAATAGTCTTAGTTTAGGGGTGGCCGAGTCCTGCACCGGAGGGCTTCTATCAAAGACTGTTACCGATATTCCGGGAAGCTCCCGTTACTTCTATGGAGGGATCGTTTCTTACAGCAATCAGGCCAAAGTATCGGTGCTGGGAGTCTCACCAAAGACCCTGGAAAAACACGGAGCTGTAAGTGATTGTGCTGCAAGGGAGATGGCACGAGGAGTACTTGAGAGGCTGGGCTGTGATATTTCCATTTCCATTACCGGAATTGCAGGTCCATCGGGTGGCAGCACTCAAAAGCCGGTTGGGACAGTGTTCGTTTGTATGTGCAGAGAGGGAAGCCTGCCTGAGGTTGAAAAAGGTGTTTTTCCCGGCGACAGAGAAGGTATCAGACAGAGAGCTGTGAACAAGGCCCTTTTTATGCTGGTCAATCTTTTAAAGGGAGAGAAAGTTGAGAACATTTCTGGCTGCAGACATTGATGAGAAAACCAAATCACAAATTATTTCTCTTTTGGAAACATTCAAAAAGAGTGAAACAGGTATAAAGTGGGTAAGTCCTGATGGCCTCCATATTACCCTTTATTTTTTTGGGGAGGTCAAAGAACCCGGCCTGGAGGCTTTGGAGTCTATGATCAATGAATCGGTAAAAGAAATTAGTCCTTTTTCTGTATTGGTCGGAGGTCTTTCCGGGTTTCCGTCCTTAAAAAAGCCCAGGGTAATATGGGCAGGAGTAGACAACCCTTCCCATGAACTCGAAACAATATTTTCCTCTGTCAGGCAAAATATTACCAAAATGGGTCTCCGTGTAAATAAAGAAAAACGCAGCTATACTCCGCACATAACCATGGGAAGAGTAAAGCGGAGGGTGTCTTCTGATATTCTGAAAAAAATCGATGAACTGAAGGACAGGGAATTCGGCAGGTATCAGGTAAACAATGTGGTGCTTTACAAATCAACACTTACCAGCAAAGGGGCTGTTTATGAGCCTCTCAAGGTCTTTAATTTATGAAAGGTGGAGTTTAAGGAGAAAGATATTTTATGGGCCAGGTGGGTATACCTCCCAGGGCTATAATTTTTACAGGTATAATTCGTAATCCTGTCCAGGAAAAAGAAGCTGTTTATCAGACACTCCAGGACCTGTTTGGAAAAATAATTCTGAAATCAGCCCCCTTCTCCTTTGAAGAAACAGACTATTACACCCAGGAAATGGGAGGGGAACTGGTAAGAGAGTATGTTGGATTTGATTGTCTTATCAATATGGATGATATTACTAAAATCAAGTTAAAAACTAACCGGATTGAGAGGAATATTTTTTTAGAAAATGGCAAAAGACTGGTCAATATAGACCCGGGGTATGCTACCAGTGGAAAGGTGGTTCTGGCCACCACCAAAGATTACCAGCACCGGATATATCTTAAAGACGGTATATATGCAGAGGTCACCCTGTGCTATAGAAAAGGTGATTTTGTACCATGGGGATGGACTTACCCGGATTACCGGCGGAAAGAGTCCCTGGAGTTTTTTACAAAATTGAGAGCGGTTTACAGAAATAAGATCAGAAAGGAAAATTTGCAATAATTTGTTTTCATAAAAATACACATGTCAAATACAGCCGGATATATTATATTACACCCATGTAAAAATCTTTCGGATGGCTGTAATTCATTGAGACCATGTATAGTATGGAGGATATATGTCAGGACACAGTAAATGGCATTCAATAAAGCATAAAAAAGGTCAGATGGATGCAAAAAGAGGAAAACTTTTCACCAAGCTTATAAAGGAAATTACAGTTTCCGCCAGACTCGGTGGAGGCGACCCTGATTCAAATCCACGTCTGAGAACGGCAATTGGTAAGGCAAAAGAAGCCAATATGCCCAAAGATAATATAGAAAAGGCCATAAAAAAGGGTACCGGGGAAATAGGAGGGTACAACCTGGAGGAGACCATATATGAGGGATACGGTCCCTACGGAGTGGCTATTATGATAGATGCTCTGACCGATAATAAAAACAGGACTACCTCGGAAATCAGAAATATTCTTTCCAAAGCAGGAGGAAACCTGGGGGAAAATGGCTGCGTATCCTGGGTGTTCGATAAAAAAGGGATAATAACACTCAGCTCTGAGGAGTATGACGAAAACATGGTAATGGAGCTGGCCCTTGAAGCGGGTGCAGATGATGTAAAATATGAAAATGATGTGTGGGAAATCACTACTTCCCCGGAGAACTTTGAAC
>JBMCUI010000297.1:0-2788 GCA_048622675.1 Spirochaetota bacterium
GTAGCCGCTCGCTTCCCTGACCGACTTCAGCACTCCTGCGCCCCGTTTTAATGGTACTGCCATGGGACATCCTTCTATTTCTGCTGCCGCTACCCTGATGTACTCATCAAAGCCTGCCCTGGAGGGAATATCGTTTGCAATACTACAGCTGATGGAAGCCCGGGGTATGGCTGCTCCCAGAAGCCTCTCCAGGTAGGTTTTTACCAGTTCAATCATGGAAAAGTATGCGCTGGCAGGAAAACCGGGTATACCGAAAACAGCCCTGTCCCCTGCCAGACCGAACAGAAACGGCTTCCCCGGCATCATCTTAACCCCGTGGACCTTCACCTCTCCCAGGGACTGTACAGCCTCCATGGTATAGTCTTTGCTTCCAGCTGAAGAGCCTGCTATGACCACAACCAGCTCGTACTCAGCTATACCTGCTTTCAGGGCATCCACAATGCGCAAGCGGTTGTCTCCCACCGGCCTGGATACGGTGCACACACAGCCCCATTTTTTGAGCATGGAGCAGATCATGGATGAATTGTAGTCCACAATCTGGCCTGGTTTCAGCTCCGGTACCGGATGGGGCACAATCTCACTGCCGGTTGGTATTACCAGCGCCCGCGGCTTCTGTTTGACCGGGACGGCAGTTATGCCGCCTGCCAGCAGCAGGGGGATGGTTTTTTCATCGATCACAGTGTTCATGGGAGCAATGAGCTCTCCCTTTGCCATATCCTCACCTGCTGTTCTGATGTTCTTCCATGGCAGTGAGGGTTTGTAGAGAATTACTTCTCCGTGTTCGGTGAAGCTCAGCTCTTCTGCAGGGACGACCGAGTTATGGGGATACTCCACAGGGTCTCCGGTATTCACCTGTTTGTACTGTTCCGGTGTAATGGTTACAGGCCTGCTCTCTGATGCTCCAAAGCTGATGCCTGCATTCAGCGATATTCCGTCCATGGCAGAAGCATTGTAGTGGGGCACTGATATTCGGGCTTTTACGTTGTCCTGAAGAATATATCCCAGGGCTTCTTCAACCGGGAGCTCCAGAGTGGGTAGTGAAGGTACCGGGGCCCTGTTCAGAAGTTCTTTTGTTTCCTGGGTACTTTTCATTTTAAGATAAATTTTTCGGTTCATGAAAACAGGCCTTGGTAAAGTTATAACAGGGTGTCCCCCCGATTGTAATAATGCAGAGCATGCAAAATCAAAATAAATACTCCATGGGTGTAAAATGGCAGTACTCCCCGGCATGGACTCCTTCTGAATCACCAGGCACTATGATGAATCCATCCGAGTGAAGACAGGACTTCAGCACTCCGGATTTTCCGTAAATGGGGTAGACCAGGCTTCTGGAACCTCTGTTTGCAATTTTTGCTCTGATCCAGTTTTCCCTTCCTTCTGTTCCAGGGATGTTTTGTGCTGCCTCAACCATCAGGGTTTTTAATGGATCGCTGCAGGCATAGCAGTTTTTAATAATGGGTGCAACCACTCTGAAAAATGAAACCACCGAAGAAAGAACCTGGCCCGGAAGCCCCACCACCGGCTTTCCTGATATTTTTGCCAGTAGGGTAGGTTTACCCGGCTTAAGGCCCAGACCATGAAAAAGTATTTCGAAGCCGGGAAAGCTTTTTATTGCATCCACACTCAGGTCCCTTGTTCCTACCGAACTTCCCCCTGACAGCAGTACCAGGCTGTTGTTCCTGATGCCCATTTCCAGGGCTTTTTTCAGCGAGTGCAGGTCATCCTTTACTATTCCCATGAACCTGGGAGAAGCACCCCATGCCTTGAGAAGGCCCGAAAGTGTGGAGGAGTTGACATCCCGTATTTTTCCGGGAGGGGGTTTTTGTGCTGCTCCTACCAGCTCATCACCGGTGCATATCACCGAGGTGGTAATGGCACTGAACACTTCAATTTGATGATACCCCAGTGAAGCGAGGACCCCGGTATGAAAGGGGGTAATTCTCTGTCCCCTTTCCAGCACCACCTCTCCTTTTTTCAAATCCTCATCTGCATCAATGACGTTTTCCCAGGGTGAGACAGGCCTGGTAATTTCAACAGTATTTCCTTCTGCACTTCTGGTATACTCCACCATAACTACTGCATCTGCTTCCCGGGGGAGCATTCCACCCGTAGATATCCGGTAGCATCCTTCCGGCTGAACAGAGAGATGCGAAGCATTTTCATGTACGTTAAGTGTACCCTGCACTGTGAGGTAGGAAGCAAGTGATTCGCCGGCCCCGAATGTATCAGCTGCTCTTACTGCGTAGCCGTCGACCTGGGAGCGCCTGAACCCGGGAATATTTTCCCCGGCCCGGTAGTCACGAAAAGCATACCTGCTGTCCGCTTCGGAAATGGCTACTGCATCACAGCCGGAGGAGGGGCTGAAGCTTGTGCGGATGATTTGTCCTGCTTTCTCCGGAGTTATCAGCTGAAAAAAGTCCATAGTCGTGTGAAATCAATAGGGGTAAACGATTAATAATGGGTCAGGTGAACCTGGACGCCACTGTAATATACATCCGATAAAATATGGGCGTCTATTCTTTATTTTTTTAATACCACATGGTCATATACATTCACCCTGTTGTACAGCCCGGTATAGGTATAGGTGCCTTCAGAAACCATCTCGCCCACCCCGGTTACAGTAAACTCACCCAGGACTTCCTGCCTGTTAAATGAAAACTCTCCGGTTTCCGGGTCTTTGACCAGTTCTCCCTCCTTTACTATTGAAAAAACCATGTCCTTTTCCACACCGTGAGCCCTGCCAATATTTATCAGGCCCCTCTGTCCTTCCAGTCTGACAATCATCCCC
>JBMCUI010000298.1:0-2784 GCA_048622675.1 Spirochaetota bacterium
GAATAAAATAGACTGGACTAAATTTACATAGGTAGATGCGGAAAATACCTACTCAAAAAAGTAAAATATATACCTGGGGAGAATCATTACGCAGGAAAAATCTATAAAAATTGGGGGTGAAAGCAGAATGTATCTTTTACCCCCTTTTTCATTAAAATTAGCTTTAACAACCTTTAGCCCTGTTGTGCTATATTAAATCGTATCAACATAAATAATGAGCTGGATATTCGTGTTACATTTCTCTCCTGTCTATTACTCATATTGAGCAAAATCGTTACTGTCTCCGGTTAAAAGTTGTACAAACTTGGGGTGCACAAACAGCTTTTCCCTTCCTGCCCTGATTTCCTCCAGCACCCCTATATCAGCAAGTGCTTTCAAGTAAACCGATGCAGACTGACGCTTGACTATGCCTGCGTTGACAACATTGTTAATACGGCAGTAAGGTTGGACGAATGTGAGCTCGACCAGTTCGCGTGAATATATTTTTGGAAGCATTTCTCTCACATAGGTGCAGGTATGGTCAACAAGCTCACGAACGGCCCTGATCTTGTGTAGTGTCCAGGAAGCTGTCTCTTCCACCCCGTGGAGCATAAACAGAATCCACTGCTCCCAGGCGTTATCCTCTGTTACCTGCTGTATGGACTGGTAGTATTGATTTTTATGCTTTATGATATAGCGGCTGAGATATAATACAGGAATATCAAGCAAGCCCTCCTGAATGAGGTATAAAATACAGAGTATACGTCCTGTTCTACCGTTTCCGTCGGTAAAAGGATGAATCGCCTCGAACTGGTAGTGCATCACCGCCATGCGTACCAGGGGATCGATACCAGTTTTGTTATTTATGAAATGTTCCCAGTTTGCCATTTTCTCCCTGATGAGGGTTTCACCTTCGGGAGGTGTATAGATGGTCCTTCCTGAAGCCGGGTTTACTACAACAGTCCCAGGTATGGTACGTATATTGATATCCACATCTCGAATAGTCCTGCATATTTGTACCGCACTCCCTGTACCGATAGGACGCTTTTTTAATGAGAGAGAACCTTCTGACAATGCGCTCTGGTACCGCAGTGTTTCTTTTGTTGCCGGGTCCGACTCGATGTTCGCTCCTGATGCAAGCCTGAACAAACGGTCGCTTGTGGTCACTATATTCTCGATCTCCGAGCTCAGCCGGGCTTCTATAAGTGGTATGGTATTGATGAGTACGGATTGGTTTGGGATGAGCCCGCCTGCCTGCTTCAATTCAGCAAGCGCTCTGCTTGCTTTTATACATTGCTTTAAGACAGGCTGGGTTTCTATCTCGGTTTTTGGTGGAAGATTCGGTAGTTGGTTATAAGGCTTCATTCTGTCTAGTTTCATTTTTATTATCCAGTATAATTTATGTCGATGCCGTCGACATGGCAAGAAAATATGTCGATTAATTTAGGTTTATTCGACATAAAATATGGAATAATCAGTTGTAAGTTTTTTATATAAGCTTTGTTTGAACTATTTATATTTTTTTATTAATATACATTAGAAAATTATCTCAATAATACTGAAGGAAGGGCTGGCTATGGCTGAAGCATATGACTATGATGTTGCGGTTATAGGTGCAGGGCCCGGCGGGTATGTGGCTGCAGTAAGAGCATCGCAGCTGGGCCTGAAGGTGTGTGTGGTGGAGAAAGACAAGCCCGGAGGCGTGTGTCTGAATATGGGATGCATCCCCTCCAAGGCCCTGATACGCCAGGCAGAGACGTTTGGTTCCATTTCCGAACTCGAAGATATGGGCGTATCTGTAGATACAGCAGGTTTTGATTATTCTGCAGTATTTAAAAAGTCCAGGAGGGCCTCTGATACCGTATCCAAGGGGGTCAACTACCTGCTGAAAAAGAACAAAATCGAGCTTATTCAGGACCACGGCAGCATCGACGGCCCCCACCAGGTTGGGCTTGGCAGCGGCGGAAAGGTTACAGCGGAGGACATCGTCATTGCCACCGGGTCCAGGCCCAGGGCCGTCCCCGGCTTCGAGTTTGACGGGCAGAAGGTCCTGTCTTCTGATGATGCGCTGATGCTGGAAAAGCTCCCACGGAGCATCATAATACTTGGCGGCGGATTTATCGGGGTGGAGTTCGCCCATATAATGAGTGCCTTTGGCGTTGATGTGAATATTGTGGAGCTTCTGGACAGGCTCCTTCCCCTGGAGGACGAAGAAGCAACCAGGGTGCTGGAAAGGGCTTTCAAGAAGCGGAAGATATCATTCCACACCTCCACAAAAGCAGTGTCAATGCAAAAAAAAGCTGGCGGGGTATCCCTCGATGTGGAAAAAGACGAAGAGAAGAAGACCCTGGAGGCGGAAAAACTTCTGGTGGTGGTGGGCCGCGCTCCCAACACCGAAGATATAGGACTGGATAAAGCAGGAATAGAAACCGAGAAGGGTTTTATTCCGGTACAGGACTACTATCAGACCAGTGTTTCATCAATATACGCTATAGGAGATGTGGTAAACACTCCACAGCTGGCCCATGTTGCCTCCAAAGAGGGGGAGATTGCCGCTGAGTACATTGCAGGTGAGAGCCCTGATGCAAAAGTAGACCCCCTGAGTGTTCCCTCCTGCGTGTACTGTGAGCCCCAGGTGGCGAGCTTCGGGTACAAGGAGTACCAGGCACAGAAAGAGGGGGTCTCCTACAACAAGGCGGTGTTCCCCTACAGGGGCGCAGGAAAATCGGTGGCCATAGGCAAGCCGGACGGCATGGTGAAGGTGCTTTACGAGCCGGAGACCCAGGAAATCCTGGGGGCCCATAT
>JBMCUI010000299.1:0-2784 GCA_048622675.1 Spirochaetota bacterium
GCTTAAGGTAATACACAACCGAAAGACGGGCTGTTTCCCTGTATGAGCCCGATACATCAATGAGAACCCCGTCCATGTCAAAAATTACCAGGGGATTCTTAGGGGTATGTGTCATAGGACTCATTCCTGCAACTGTTATGCCTGGAGGAGCTATTCTCTGACCGCCACCCCCCTGCTCTTCAAATAGGTCTTTGTCTGGGGTATGGTAAACTCGCCGTAATGAAAAATGGAAGCTGCCAGCACTGCAGAAGCTCCACCCTGGACAAGTGCCTGGTAAAGATGGGACAGCTTGCCGCAGCCTCCTGATGCAATCACAGGAATGTTTACCACAGAGGTGATACTGTTAAGAAGCCCAAGGTCATAGCCGTCCCGGGTGCCGTCTTTGTCCATGCTGGTAACCAGAAGCTCTCCAGCCCCCAGCTCCTGCACCTGTGTGCACCACTCCAGGGCATCAATCTGGGTTTTCTCCCTGCCCCCTTTGATGTACACCCTGTACCCTTCGGGTTCTTTCTTTACATCCACAGCTACCACAATACACTGGCTTCCGTAGTAAAGAGCCCCCTGTTCTATCAGCCGTGGATTCTTCACTGCCTGGGTATTTATAGAAACTTTATCCGCACCTGCCTTGAGAATCATCTGCATGTCCTTCACACTTCTAATACCCCCGCCCACGGTAAAGGGTATAAAAATCTGGTCGGATACCGATTCAACCACTTCAACCAGTATCTCCCTGGCATCTGAAGTAGCAGTAATATCCAGAAATACCATTTCATCGGCCCCCTGTTGATCGTACCTGCGTGCCCATTCCACAGGGTCTCCGGCATCCCTTATATTAACAAAATTAATTCCTTTTACCACCCTTCCACCGGTAATGTCCAGACAGGGAATGATTCTTTTCTTCAGCATAAACCTATGGTCTCCCTCAATCCCTTGGTTTATTTCCTGGATGTGTATCAGACTGGATTTTCAATAGGGTATCTTAATCGCATAACACCCTGCAGGCTTCTTTTACCGAGATCTTCCCCTCGTACACAGCCTTTCCAGCAATAACCCCCTTCAGGCCCACTTTTCCCAGGGGCTTTAGCATTTTCAGGTCATTTACAGAAGAAATTCCACCTGCAGCAATAATGGGAAGCCCGGTTGACCATGCCATGTTTTCTATCTCAGGAATATTGGGGCCCTCCATCATGCCGTCTCTGGATATGTCTGTATAAACTACCATAGTAAATCCCATCTCTCTTACTTTTAGTCCCAGATCCACCGCCTTCACCGTGCTCGATTCCTTCCATCCGGAAACCCGAACAATGCCGTTTTTTGCATCAATTCCGGCCACAACCCGGTCGCCGAATTCCTCAACCAGCTGTCCTGCACCTTCCGGATTTTTTACGATTATTGTTCCAAGAATTACCCTTCCCACCCCCATCTCCAGAAGCATTCCTACCCTTTCCCGGGACCTTACCCCCCCACCGACTTCTACTGAAATATCCACCTGGTGCAGAATTTCTTTTATGGTATCAATATTACCGGAGCTTCCATCCCTGGCTGCATCCAGGTCAACAATGTGTATATTTTGTACTCCCTGCTCCTGGAAACGCACTGCCACATCCACAGGATTATCACTGTACTTGGTTTTTCTGGAATAATCACCCTGGTCCAGTCTTACCGCCTTTCCTCCTATCAGATCAATTGCCGGGATAAAAATCATGCTGTTCCTCCAGGTTCTTCCCATTCCATTTCTGACTAACAAGAGCGAAATTTTTTAATATTCGAAGTCCGTAGTGCTGACTTTTTTCCGGATGGAATTGGAGCCCAAAAATATTTCCGTTCTGTACAGCAGAGGGAAACTGTATGAAATGCTCGGTACATGCTGTCTGGTATTGTTCATCATCCAGTCTCACATAATAGGAGTGTACGAAATAAAAATCCGCCCTGGAAGGTACATCCTTGAAAATGGGGCTTTCAGCAGTCTGAACCACCTGGTTCCACCCCATGTGAGGTACAGATTTTTCCATAGGAAACCGGACAATATGCCCGGGTATAAGGCCCAGGCCCCTGGTAAACCGGTGTTCCTCACTGTCAGTACACAAAAGCTGCATTCCAAGGCACACTCCCAGCAGGGGCTTTCCCTGCCTGGCATGGTCCAATAGAGGCTCCCATATTCCCTTTTGTCTCAACACTTTTACTGCCCTGGGAAAAGCACCCACCCCAGGGAGCACCACTGAAGCAGCTCCCATCACATCCCGGGCATTGTATGCCGGCTTAATATCAAATCCCTGGGTAATAAATCCCCGGGTAATGGATTTAATATTGCTTATCCCCAGGTCAATAATGGTAATCAAATCTCCTCCACTATACTCTGCAGTTTGCTCTAAAGCATCCCTTTGGTGGAAGGCACTTCATCATCGGGGTACATGACCTCCGAAGCATCCCTCACAGCTATCCCCAGTGCCTTGAACATAGCCTCCACAATGTGATGGGTATTTTTTCCCCTGATACAGTCAACATGTACAGTAATCTCAGCATTGTTAACAAAGGCCCTGAGAAAATCTTCTATAAGTCCTGCATCAAAATGGACTATCACCGGGGTTTCCAGATGTACATTGTAGCTCAGGTAGGCCCTCCCTGAAACGTCAATACATACCCTTACCAGAGCCTCATCCAGGCGAGCATAGCAATATGAAAAACGCTTTATCCCCTTATTTTCTCCCAGGGAGTCTTTTAAGGCAGCTCCCAGACATATAACGGTATCTTCCACCAGGTGATGAAAATCAACCTCTATATCCC
>JBMCUI010000300.1:0-2772 GCA_048622675.1 Spirochaetota bacterium
CATTACTACCACTCTGTCGGATATTCTTGACAGCTCTTCCAGTACTAATTTTTGGTCGGGCAGGGGTTTCTGAAGCACTGTATGCAATGTGGTTACCAGTGGTACCCTGATGTTTCTGAGCAGAGAGAGGATATGGCTTCCGTGTTTACCTCCGAAGATACCGTATTCGTGCTGGATACATACTACATCCACCTTGTTGATATTGAGAAAATCACCTGCCAGCTGGTATTCCTGGATTCTGTTATGATTTACCTCAAACCTTACCTCTGAAGGGTAGTCATAACCTTCCGGGGTGTCGTTCATGGCAACGGCCCAGAACCTGCTTTCCGAAGACTCCGCCTGTAGAGAGCGAAGAAGGTCGGAAGTAAAGGTAGCTATTCCGCACTTTCTGGGAATGTAGGTGCCCACCAGAGCGATGATGTTGGGTTTGAAAAAAGTTCTTTTCTGAAAAGATCCCTTCTCCATTTTTTATCTCCCTCTCCAATAAGGTGGTCTTAAATGAGGTGGTCTTAAAAGAGAAAAAACTCCAGTTCATTTAGACTAATATGCAATAACTTAAATTTAGCTAATTATAATAATTTGAGCAATTTAAATATTACACTCCTGACAGGGGCTGCCCTGGTGATGGTCTTTTATTATGGAGAATTACTTTGGAGCCTGATTTTTAACGATAAAAGAAAGGAATATCAGTGATGCTTTTGCTTATTGATCAGTTTTTCGTATACCCCGAGATAACCCTGGGCCATTTTTTCAGAAGAAAACCTCTCTTCTACATTTTTACGGCAAAGTTCAGGTGCAATTTCATCCAGCTGTTTTACCTGCCCTGCAGCTTCTTCAACGTCATCGAACAGAAAACCGGTTTTACCTTCTTGTACCAGCTCTTTCAGTGCACCCTTTCTGCGCCCCAGGACCGGGGTGCCGCAGGCCTGTGCCTCCACACCCACCAGGCCGAAAGGCTCATCCCATAACGTGGGACATACAAGGGCTTTTGCTTTCTGGTACAGGGGGACCATCTGCTTTTGTGAGAGGAGTCCTGTATACTCAATGTTTTTCCCATCAATGTAAGGCTCTATTTTATGCTTGTAGTACTCCAGGTACTGATTTTCTATCATACCCGCCAGTTTCAGGGGCATCCCTGCTTTTCGTGCTATCTGTACGGCTTCATGGGCTCCCTTTTCAGGGGAAAGGCGGCCTGAGAAAAGAAGATAGTTTTCTTTTTTTTGCTCGAAGCAGTAAAGAGCAGTATTGATCCCATTGTAAACTGTGGCTACGTAGTTCAGGTCGGGCTTGAATGCCCTCTCAGCGTTGGAAATGGATGCAAACGGCATATCTTTGTATTTTTCCAGTACCGGATGATGGGCACGGACCCAGGCGCTGCCGTGCAGAGTGGTTAACACAGGACAGGGGACCAGGCGGCTGAATACCAGTGCATGAATATGCAGGTGGGAGTGCACCATATCAAATTGTCCGGAGTGGGCAGCCTCCATGCAGGCTGCTATGTGCAGCTGCTCCAGGGCCCTGAAGTTTGGCGGTCCTTCCATAAGCCCTGAGGAAGGATCAAGCCTGGTGTTACGCTGCAGCTCACTTTTTGGCCAGAGGGAAAACGGATGTGGCACTGTTTCTACCAGTTGAGCAGAGGTACGGGAGCCTGGGGCTGCGAACAGACTAACCTCTATTCCCCTGTGTACCAGCTGTTCGGTTAAATTATATACCACCTGCTCCCAGGGGCCATACCCTTCAGGTGGTACAGGCCAGCTAATCGGAGCAAGCATTGCTATTTTCATTTAGTTTTAACGCGCATTCGATGAATTTATCATCCTCCAGATTTTCTTTTACTCCATGTATAAGGGTTTTTTTCTACATGCATTTTGTTTGGTTTTGAGATAAATAGTAAGAATGAACCATATATTGTATAGCATATATATAGCATATAATCCAGTGTATTATTCAACTATTTTCTTCCAGGTTAACCTGTTTTTCTGAATCCCGGGGATTCTAATTGTCGTTAATTGCATATTTTTATGAAGGGGTCTTAGTGGTGGTTTTCAAAGTTGTTTAGTATTGGTTCGGGGTTTTTGAAGCGGTAGCAGTTTTTGAACTTCTCGTCTGTTACTTCTATTTTCTCCCACAGGGCATACACATAGCCGTCATCTGTGTTGTTTACCACCTTTACATCTATTTCATAGAAGTTGTCCTTGTTCGGTCTGGTATGTTTTTCACTTATCTCATCGAACTCCCGGTCGCTCATTGGCTGGTATATTTTGTACAGCTTCTCCTCCCACCAGTCAAACACGTATACTCCGCCGTAGCTTACTGTATCTTGTGAGTCATAGCCGTTGTACCCGTACTGGAAGCTCATGTAGATGTACCTTCTATCCCTGGAGATATCATAATTGTTGTAATAGTCGTATATGAACATGGTCAATCCGTGGTCCCTGGAGTCCCATATTCTTACTTGTTTAGTCTGAATATTGTACTTGTAAATCCTGAAATGGTTGTGGATGTATTCGAACTCGTTGTAAACGTTGTTGTGGTAGATACCCAGGACCAGCAGCCATTCCCCTTTGACATCCAGAAGCCGGTATGTATTTATGTATTCGGGTGAATTTTGATTTATATCCAAAATAAGTAATGCTTCTAATTTTTTATTATTAAGGTTATAAGCCACAATCCCACAATCATATATCAATGTTAATAGATTATTATATTCATCTTTGAAAATAATTCCCTTTTCTTTTGTTTTGGTTTCATGAATATCAAATAATTGAAAGT
>JBMCUI010000301.1:0-2754 GCA_048622675.1 Spirochaetota bacterium
CCCTGGAACGGGGTAGATCGTATTCTTCCAGTTTCAATTCGATGAGTTCTTCGATGGTGTCCTCAATTTTAGCCTGAATATTACTGCTGTCCATGAACTTGTTTCTTTTTCTATATACGTAGGTCCTCTGATCATTCATGACATTGTCATACTCCAGCAGATGCTTTCTTATTTCGAAGTTCCTGTTTTCCACTTTTTTCTGAGCACTGCTGATAGCCTTGCTTACCATTGGAGAGTCAATGTTCTGTCCTTCCTCCATTCCCAGCTTGAGCATGATGTTGGAAATCTTGTCTGAGCCGAACAGTCTCATCAGGTCATCTTCAAGCGAAAGGTAGAACCTGGATGAACCCGGGTCTCCCTGCCTGCCGCTTCTTCCCCTGAGCTGGTTGTCAATCCTGCGGGCCTCATGTCGTTCGGTTCCAAGAATATGCAAGCCTCCCAGCTTTGTTATCCCTTCACCAAGTTTGATGTCTGTTCCTCTACCAGCCATATTGGTGGCAATGGTCACAGCACCGTGCTCGCCGGCTCCGGCAATAATCTGGGCTTCTTTCTCATGATACTTGGCGTTAAGGACCTGATGGCTGATTTTTCTCTTTTTCAGGACCTTGGAAAGCAGTTCGGATTTTTCCACAGAAATGGTTCCCACCAGTACGGGCTGTCCTTTGTTGTGCAGAGATTCTATCTCACTGGCTATTGATTTCCATTTTTCCTTTGAAGTCCTGTAAATCCTGTCCGGGTAATCCTTTCGTATTACCGGCTCATTGGTGGGAATTACCACTACATCCAGTTTATATATATTGTAGAACTCTTCTGCTTCAGTTTCTGCTGTACCTGTCATTCCTGCCAGTTTCTCGTAAAGGCGGAAATAATTCTGGATGGTTATGGTTGCAAGGGTCTGGGTATCTCTCTCTATAGCTACCCCTTCTTTTGCTTCTATAGCCTGGTGCAGCCCATCTCCATATCTTCTCCCCGGCATCAGCCTTCCGGTAAACTCATCCACAATAACCACCTTATTGTCCTGCACCACATAATCCACATCTTTTTCAAATAAAGAGTAGGCCTTCAGCAGCTGGTTGATGATATGGAGCTTTTCACTCGCCTCCAGATATTCCTGCTCCAGCTTTGATTTTCTCTGATAAGCCTCCTGCTGTGGGATGTCGGCCTGGTCCAGTTCGGCCAGCCTGTCAGTGTAGTCCTGAAGTATCAGCTTTTCCGGGTTTTTTGGAGATAAAGCAGCCCTTCCTTTTTCGGTTAAAACTACAGAGTTTCCCTTCTCTTCAATTACAAAGTAAAGCTCCTCTTCTATTTCGGATATACTTTTAGTCTGGGTATATTGAAACTCCGTTCTCTGGATGAGTTTTATATTTTCCGGGTTTTCCTTTAATTGAAGAAGCATTTTGTTTTTGGGATCCCCTTTCTCAGCTTGAAGCAGACTTCTGCCGGCATCCTCAATATTTCCTTCTGAAAGGTATTTTTTCGCCTCCCGTAAATACCTGTTTATAATTGACTTTTGTCTGGAGACCAGATTTGCTACCTGAGGGTTTAGTTCCCGGTAAAGGTGGGATGCGGACTCTGCCGGACCGGAAATGATAAGCGGGGTCCTTGCCTCATCTATCAGTACACTGTCCACTTCATCAACAATAGCATAATGGTGGCCCCGCTGGACCATATACTCGATGTCCTCTGCCATGTTGTCCCGCAGGTAATCAAAACCGACCTCATTGTTTGTTCCATACGTTATGTCTGCCTGATAGGCCCTTTTTCTCTCTTCAAAGGGCATATTGTGGTACAGGTATGATACCTCCAGTCCCAAAAACCGGTAAATAGGACCCATCCACTCTGCATCTCTCTTAGCCAGATAATCATTCACTGTTACCAAATGGGCCCCTTTTCCCTCCAGAGCTATCAGATAGAGAGGCAGGGTAGCAGCAAGGGTTTTACCTTCTCCTGTTTTCATCTCTGCTATTCTGCCCTGGTAAAGGACAACTCCGCCCATGATCTGGACATCGAAATGCCTCATCCCTATGGTTCTCCAGGCTACTTCCCTCACTACAGCAAATGCCTCATATAAAAGCTCATCCAAACTTTCACCTGCTTGGAGCCTCTGTTTGAACTCTGCTGTCTTGTTTTTAAGGTCCTGGTCTGATAATTTTTTTACGTTCGGCTCCAGAGTGTTAATTTTGTCTACATAAGGCAAAAGAGATTTTATTTCTCTTTCATTCTTTGTTCCAAATATTTTTACCAGTGGATTTTTCATATTATCAGCACTTTTATCCTAATAGTATATTCTATTTTTAATCTAATATTAAATAACTTCTTGGTACAGCGATTAATAGATGTGGAAATGTTGTATCACTAATAAGATAGCACAGGGAAGTCTTATTACAAAGCATGAGTTTAAAATATTTGTTTTCAATTTTTGTTTTAGGCTGTAATTTAACATTGATGAAAATGAAAGTAAAAAACTCCATAAAAAAGGGCATTGTTGTATTGTCGGCAGCAGTAATTGGTGCTGGTATATATGGATGCGGAAGGATAAGACTATCAGGTTTGAGCAAGGAGCATCTTTTCAAAATTCCTATTGGAAATGGATGGGAAGAAATAGGAGTTACTAAAGCAAAAAACTACTTTGAAGGACCCGGGACCATTGTTTTTAAAAATGGTTTTTACTTCCTGGTGGATTCTGTTAATCAGAAGATTATGAAGGTTACCACTCCCGGTGATATCATTATGGTACTTAAGAAAGGACAGATA
>JBMCUI010000302.1:0-2751 GCA_048622675.1 Spirochaetota bacterium
GGTATATATATTTCAGAAAGTTTTATGGTACCCGGCACAATAAACAGTTCTTTGTTGGCAGGATTTTTGTAAAACTCCCGTATTTCCTGTTCACTGATACTCTGCCCTTCAGAGGAAGCCATCTGACCGATAAGCCGGGTTTTCAATATATCTATTCTGTATGTCTCTTTCAGCTCGCTAATAGTGAGGCTTTCTTTTTTCAACTCAGCCAGGAACTGTTCATCTGTGAGATTGTTTTGCTCCTTTATATTTTCTATAACACTATCCAGTTCGCTTTCTGTAACAAAAATATTCCTTCTCTCCGCCTCCTGCTGAATGAGTGTCTTTTCTACCAGCCGGGCTGCTACCTCTTTCTTGCTGGGGGTTTCGTTCCCCAGCAGCTGGGCCCTGTTAACTGCCATCCGGTAGGATTCTTCCAGCTCATGAATGGTTATAATTTCCCCGTCAACCTTTATGGCTATTCCATTTACAATTTTAGCTATTCCCGTGGGCACGCAAATGAGCCCAACAGCCAGGACCACCGCTGCCAGATAGATAAAATATTTCTTCATATTTGAATAAACTCCGTATGTATAATATAGTACTAAAAATATAGTAAACCAACATTACCTTCTGTGGTACATTAATAATATATATGTTGCAGATAGTTACTTTGGCATCAATCCGTATTATAATTCAGTCTGCCCCTGGAATAGTCCAGTTTTACTATGCCTACATCGTCTATCCCTTTTTTGATCAGCATTTTTGCTATTTTACTGAAGTTATGGGCATGATCTGTAAGATAAATCTCAAAATTATCGGGTGCAACTTCGACTTCGCCCTCCTTTCCGGCAGAAACTCCTCCTCTAATACCGGGATTTACTTCTGCCTGTAATTCTTCATTCTCCAGGGTTGACTGCACCATCTCAGCAGTAGTAGAGGCTGAATCAACGATAAATAGCCCCTCCAGAGCATCTCCTATTTCATCCTTAATCAGAGGGTAGTGAGTGCAGCCCAGTACAATGGTATCGATGTTTTTTCCAGAGAAAAACTTTAGGTATTCTTTGACTACCATATGTAATACAGGATGGCCAATCCATCCCTCCTCTATAAGGGGAACCAGAAGAGGTGTAGGTTTCTGAAAAACGGTAGTCCCCGGATCGATAAGCTGGATCTCCGTTATATAGGCATTGCTGCTGATAGTCCTGGTGGTGCCGATAACCCCTACTCTTTTATTTCTGGTTGCTTTACATGCCATGCGCGAACCAGGTCCAATAACACCTATCACCGGTATGTTAATCATTCTCTCAATTTCATTTTTGGCTATTGAAGTAGCAGTATTGCAGGCAATGACCAGAAGTTTTATGTTTCTGGACATCAGAAAGCCTGCTGCTGCCTTGGAAAAAGCAAGTACAGCCTGAACGGATTTGGACCCATAGGGAAGGTGCAGCAGGTCCCCCAGATAAACTATTTTTTCCTGAGGAAGAAGTCTGCTGATTTCAGCAGCAACAGTCAGTCCCCCTATCCCCGAATCAAAAACTCCTATTGCCCGATTATCAGTCCTTGAGTTTATCATCATCAGGTCCCGGCATTTTATGCGAAGGTACTATGCAGCTTTCACAATAGTCAAGAGCATATTACTGGAACAAGCCACTCAGATGGAGGCAGTAAATTTTCTTGACATTTACCCTTATTTGGTTAATTTATAGCATTAACCCTAGAGAAAGGAACTGGTATGAACAAGGCAAGACATCTTTTTACTTCTGAATCAGTCTCTGAAGGACATCCTGATAAAGTTGCTGACCAAATCTCAGATTCCATACTGGACGCTGCGCTGGAACAGGACCCCATGGGCAGAGTAGCTTGTGAGACCCTGGTTACCACCGGACTCGCATTTGTTGCAGGGGAGATGACTACCTCGGCATGGGTGGACATACCCACCACAATCAGAGGCACTATCAAGTCCATAGGTTACACCGAGCCTGAGCTTGCCTTCGACTGGGAAACATGTGCTGTTATTACCAGTATTCATGAGCAGTCACAGGATATAGCCCAGGGAGTACTGGGAACAGGACTGCATAAGGAGCAGGGGGCAGGTGATCAGGGAATGATGTTCGGCTATGCTGTTAATCAAACCGAAGAGCTCATGCCCATGACTATTATGCTGGCCCATAAAATTCTGCTGCGGCTGCAGGAGTTGAGAAAATCAGGAAAAATACCCTACTTGAAACCTGATGGAAAGTCACAGGTAACCGTAGAATACGATGACGGGAAACCGGCAAGGGTTGACACTGTAGTAGTATCCACCCAGCATTCACCTGAGGTCTCATACGAAACCATCCAGAAGGATATGATTGATAAGGTAATTAAAAAAGTGGTTCCTTCAAACCTTATCGATGAAAAAAACATTACCTATCATATTAATCCCACAGGCAGGTTTGTAATCGGCGGTCCCCATGGGGATACCGGTCTTACCGGAAGGAAGATCATGGTCGATACATACGGTGGATTCGGCAGCCATGGCGGGGGATGCTTTTCAGGAAAAGACCCTACCAAGGTGGACAGGGCCGGCGCTTATATGGCCAGGTATATTGCAAAAAATATCGTTGCATCCGGGCTTGCCACTGAATGCGAGGTCCAGCTGGCCTATGCAATTGGAGTAGCAAGGCCGGTGTCAGTAATGGTAAACAGCTTTGGCACTGGGCAGGCAGACGACGAAGGAATTGCCCGGGCCATCAGAAAAGTATTTGACCTAACCCCAAAGGGAATGAT
>JBMCUI010000303.1:0-2742 GCA_048622675.1 Spirochaetota bacterium
GTGACAATGGTTATCGTTATCTATAATAGAAAATGTCTGATAATTGTCAAATAGTATTCCTTATATATAATCGAAATTTAAGATGCAGACAATTATAAATACTGAAACCTGTCATCTGAAAATTAAGTTATTATATTTTAGATGTAAAGAATAGATATTCACCGGAGGACGAATAGAAAGTTATGAAAAATAACGGAATATGTGTTGCTGTGATAAATCATGGCTGCAAACTGAACCAGTTCGAAGGCCAGGCGCTGGAGCAGAAATTCAGGGAAGCAGGTTTTGGTGTAACTACATTCAGTAAAAATATGCCTCCTGATATAACTGTAATTAATACCTGTACTGTTACCGGGAAAAGCGACCGGAAGTCTAGAAACTCTATTTACCGGGCCAGGGATGCAAAGAAACCAGGTGGTTTTGTAGTGGTAACCGGCTGTTATGCACAGACCAATCCTGGGCTGCTGAAGAAAATTGAAGGGGTTGACCTGGTGGTGGGAAATGAACACAAACCATCCCTGCCTGAGATAGTTGCAAGCTTAATTAAGGGCCAGAGGTATGCAGTCAGCAAAAACTCCTGCTTTGATTTCCATGACCCGGAGCAGCCCGGGCATTCCAGAGTTTATGTAAAGGTACAGGACGGCTGCAGTATGCGCTGTTCCTACTGCAAAGTACCATCAGCCAGGGGAAACTCCAGAAGCAGACACCCTGATGAAATCTGCTCTTATGTAAAAAGGATAGCGGAAAAGGGGTACAATGAGGTAGTACTGACCGGAATAAACCTTGGCAGCTATAATTACCATGGTAAAAGACTACCCGGGCTTATTTCTTTGCTGATGGAAGATGAGGCAGACTGCAGAATAAGGCTTTCCTCCATTGAGCCGGTGTATTTCACCGAGGACCTTTTCCATGTACTTGAACACAAAAGAATAGCACCTCATTTTCATGTTCCTCTTCAGAGCGGCTCAGAGAGGATGCTCCGACTGATGAAAAGGCCGTACAGCGTTACCCATTACCTGGATGTGGTGCATACAATTAAAAGAACCAGGCCGGAAAGCCATATTGCAGCAGATGTAATGGTGGGGTTTCCCACTGAAACAGAGCGTGAGTTTTTCCACACGTTGAATACCATCAGAAAAGCAGGGTTTGCCTCCGTGCATGTGTTCAGATATTCGCCCAGGGATGGAACTTCTGCTTCCAGGCTTCCTGACAGTGTTCCACACCAGGTAAAATCCCGCCGATGCAGGACTGTGCAGTCCCTTGCTCACAGACTGAACTATATTTACCGGAGGATGTTCCTGGGAAGAGTGCTGGAGGCTGTTTTCGAAAAGCACGGAGAGTGGTGGGAAGGAATTACAGAAAATTATATCCGGGTGAGGGTGGAATCCAGCTCGCACCTCAACAGAAAGAAACTTCCGGTGAAAATTACCAGGGTTGAGGATAAAAAGACCTGCGGCAAACTATTATAGTTTTCACCAGGCGTGAAGCATAAAGGACCACCGGCCCGGTGCCTGAGTCAAATACATACACCGGACCGATAGTTTATTAGAAGGTGGTGATATCAGAAGGTAGAACCTCCCGCGCCTCCTTCAGGTGCGGGTTGAGGCTGCGGCTGTTCCGCTTCAGAAGGCTCCGGCGGCTTCAGGGCTTCTTCTATTTCAGTAAGCTTAGCCTTCAGCTGTGAGAGTTCTTCCTTGGTATAAGTAATCTTTTCACTGGCAGTGGTAGTAAGCTCTTCTTTCTGTTTTGATTGAAGCTCAGCCAGCTCAATTTCTAATTCCTCCACTCGGGTTCGCAGCTCCTGGATATCGTTTACAAGCTCTTCAGCCTCGGTGTACGAAACGGGCCCGGGACTGCACGAGACCATGGATACTACCAGCCCGCCGATTACCACAATCATCAGGGTTCTGCTAATTATTTTCTTCCATCTCATTTTGTTTGACCCCCTTCATTTAGATTTTCTTCCCGTTTGACTATTAAAATCCATAACGGTACGAGTTTTCATGACCTCTTGTATAGTATACAGAGAGGAGTCAGCTTAAACTTTCCACCAATTCCATGATTTCTTCCTTGATCTCAGGGTCGCTCTGTAGGGCGCGGGTAATCTGATTATATTTCTCCACGCTCAGGCCTTCATCACGGACAACTTTGATCATTTTGTCCATATATTTACCCTGTAGCTCCTGAGCTTCCTGTTCATTTTCTGCTTCGCTCAAGGCGTTTGAATACTCTTCCTGAATATCCCGAATTTTAATAAAAGCTTTAGCAAACTTCTCCAGCTCCTTTTCACTGAAATCTGTCTGCTGCTGCTGCTGCTGCTGTTGCTGGTACTGCTCCTCCTGAGCTATAACATTACCAGCAGCAAACATAAAAGATAAAACCACCATGAAGATAAAAAATTTTCTCCAAGAGTTTTTACTGCACACTGTTTTAATTTTCATATGTTTTTACCTCCTTCAAATTTGATTTTTCTTACTCTAATAATAGCATATACAGTGCCAAATTATGCTGTTACCTCTGCAACCACCTAAGTTATTATATTTAATTATTTAGAATGAGGTATCTTTAAAATTAAAATTGAAATAAGTGTGACACAATTTCACATGTGTCATTTCTGTCTTGCTGGTTAATCCTTTTCACATGATTTATTTCAAATTATATTATTTAGTATAAGCAAATATGAATATGCTCCGTTGAGGAGCCTATGCTCCCTAACTTTGAAGTAAATGGGGGAGGGACTTATAC
>JBMCUI010000304.1:0-2724 GCA_048622675.1 Spirochaetota bacterium
ACCGTAAACTCTGCGAGGAACTGGGTGACCTGCTGCTGCAGGTGATATTTCATGCACAGATAGCCTCGGAGGAGAACAGGTTTACTATCGATGATGTAGCGGGACAGATGGTCCTGAAACTCAAGAGAAGGCATCCTCATGTTTTTGGAGAAGTTAAAGTTGATACACCAGAGCAGGTGCTGGAGAACTGGGAGGAGATTAAAATGAAGGAGGGCAAGCAGTCCATACTGGAAGGGGTGCCTCCCAGCCTGCCTTCTCTTCTACGGGCAAGAAGGGTTCAGGAAAAGGCGAAAAGAGTGGGCTTTGACTGGGAGGACACTCAGGGTGCTTATGATAAAGTGGTTGAAGAGATCGGCGAGCTTAAAAAGGCTGTGGATAATAATAACAGGGAGAAAATAGAAGAAGAGTTCGGTGATGTGTTGTTTTCACTGGTTAATGTATCCAGGTTCCTGGATGTAGACGCCGAAAATGCTCTTAGAAAGACCATCAACAAGTTTATCCACAGGTTCCAGAGCCTGGAAAAAACGGCGAAACATAAAAACAACAGAAAACCTCTTAAGGACTATACACTGAAAGAACTCGACGAGTTGTGGGAAGATACCAAAAATGATTGAAAAAACAGCAAACCCCATGGTTAATAAGAAATTGAAAAGGGAGTGTTCTTTTGAATATTTCCTGGTAAAAAAAGTTGCAAAGACTATAAAGAAGTATGGTATGATCGAAGATGGGGACAGGATTTTAGTAGGTGTTTCCGGAGGTAAAGACAGTCTCAGTCTGCTGAAAATACTGAATGACAGAAAAGGGTTTTATCCATATAATTATGAGATATTGGCTCTGCATGTTGTGTTTTCCAATCTTTCCTGCAGGGGGGCTTCTGACCCCAAGGCTCTTGAAGATTATTTCAAAAAAGAAGGGTATAATTATAAAATCGCTGAACAACACTTGAGAAACACCAGGAAAGGGATGGACTCATTCTGGTGCTCATGGAATAGAAGGAGGGTGCTTTTCCAGACGGCCAACACTCTCGGCTACAACAAGATTGCCCTTGCTCACCATGGTAATGATGTGGTGGAGACCACCCTGTTAAACATTTTCTACCATTCCGAAATATCTACTATGCTGCCGGTCCAGAGCCTGTTTGAGGACAGGATGAAAATCATCCGCCCTTTTTACTATATTTCTGAATCTGATACCAGAAAATTTTCACGTATACATAATTTTCCTGCTGCTCACTGCCGGTGCCCTGTACAGAAAGAAACTAAAAGAGAAATGTTTAAAAGACTGGTGAGTGAAATAGAAAAGGCAAACCCGAAAGCAGGTATTAGTGCTCTGAGGGCTCTGGAAAATGTAAAAATGGAATACCTGCCCAACAGTACGGTGAAAGAAAATATTACAGTTTAAATCGAAATGCTGAAGGCATTGTATTGGAATTGTACAGGTTGACGCTTTCAATAGGAGTCGATAAGCTCCACAATTCTGACGTTGTAGTTGAGGAATTCCAGCCAGCCGTATTTGTCTGCTTTGTCCCGTGAAATAACCAGGTAAGGCATATACCTGGGTTCAACAGGTTTTCGTATTAATTTGAACCCGCATTCTCCGGGCAGCAGATTACCTTTCTTTATATTGCAGGTTTTGCATGCACATACCTGGTTTTCCCATGAATTGGGTGATTCTGGTTTATGATTCGAGGAAATATCATCCCATCTGCTCACCGGGATAACATGGTCAACAGTAAGATGGTCCATTTTAAACCGTTTCCCACAGTACTGGCATTTCATATCATCTCGGTATATGATATTCAAGCGGGAGTGAACAACCTTTTTTCTGGGAACTTTGTGAAAGTTGAGAAGCATAATTACTCTGGGCAGAGGCAGGCACAGGTACTGGGAACGAATGCTGTAATTGTTGTCCACCTTAACCGCTTCTGCTTTGTTAAGCACCTGCAGGGTAATGGCCTGCTTTACACTGCAGATATCTATAGGAACCATTCCCGAGTTAAGTGTTAAAACAGGAGAGTTTAACATTATGCATAAATAATAATATAACATGGGATTATTTTAAAGTATTTTTTTAATAATGGTGTGCTGGTATTATATAGATGTGTAAAAGTGCTGTTAGTATGGGATAGCACCTCCGTTCAGGCCCAGGCTCTGGCCGTTTATAAATCCCGATTTTTCGCTTGCCAGAAAAGCTGCCAGGTCGGCTACATCTTCGGTGGTGCAGGAGCTTTTCATGGGGTTTTTGCTCCTCCTTTTTGCAATCAGCTCCTCCAGGGTATCCACACCTTCTTTTTCAGCAGACACCCGTATTAAGGAGGGAGTGGTCCAGGATTTGGCTCCCATTTCACCTTCGGGGTAAATATCAGATGGGCATATTGAATTGGAGGTGATATTGTATTTACCTACCTCAAGAGCTGCTGATATGGAAAATCCCCTGTTGAAGTATTTTAATGCAGAATAGAGAGACATGACTGCTGAGGCTTTCAGACCGGAGCCAGAGTTGATGTATATCAATCTTCCGTAAGAGGCTTTCTTCATAAGGGGAATGGCCATTATGGTGGTGTACACATCCCCCTTTATGTTTACATCAATTACCTTTTCCAGGTCCGGCTGTTTAATGTCTTCAAGGTAATCAGCAGTATTGACGGCAGCGCTGTTGACCAGAATATGCAGCAGGCCGAATTTCTGGTGTATTCTGGAAAAAAGTTTTTCAACACTGCTGCGG
>JBMCUI010000305.1:0-2716 GCA_048622675.1 Spirochaetota bacterium
AGGTAGTAGATTATCCGGTTGAGATCAAACCCATTCATCTGGATGTTCATCTGTTCGTGAATTTCTCTCAACTTCCCGATCTTGTCATTGACGATTTCCGTGGAGGCCTGGTTCTTTACCAGCTTTCGTACCCGGTACATTATATCGCTCGCGGTGTTGATCAGCTCGGGGATATTCCGGGGGCGCTGCGACTGGCGTGACTCCTTCCTGTATGCTTTTATATATTCCTGGATAATGCCATTGAACTTTTCGATCTGTTTTGTATAAAACTCGTTGAAGTCTTCGATCTCTCTGGGGACAAATATTTCTCCTCCCCTTATCAAGTCTACATTATTGGCCCTGGCAATATCCAGGAGTTTCTGGCGATTTTCAATAATCACCGGAGGAAAGTTCACCATCAGGGTCTCTTCATTGATCTGAAGAGGGGAAATGACAAAATTCGATGCTATTATTTCTGCGTTCTTGAACAGCTTATTGTTCCCCCTGACAGTCCAGTATATTATTGCATTTCCCCGTGGGCTCTTTATGTCACCGTATTCCATTACCATTGTAATAGAAAGTTAACTATGCAGACAAAAATAATCAAGTGCATATCGACTCACAGGTTTTTCTGTTTTTTTATAGTCTGGTACGCCTGGTGGATCCGGTTGAACTTCCTGGTAGCCAGCTCCACAAACTCTTTTCCCAGATGGGAGACCTTGTCAGGGTGATATTTGTTCGCCAGGCTTCGGTAAGCCCTATGCACCTGCTCTTCACTGCAGTCCGGATCAAGCCCCAGCAGAGCATAGGGATCAGGAGTGTCTTCCCGACCTGAGGGGCCCTGGTCCGGCTGGGCCCTCTGGTAGGAGCTGAACTCCCTGGCAATGAGCGAGTAATCGTAGTGCTGTATTCCCAGAAGAGCCGCTGAATACCGTATAAACTGCTCTTCTGTCGTATTCAGCGGGCCGTCAGACACAGCAACCTGATAGTTTAACCGTACCAGAAAAAGCCTCTCCTCATAGCCGGTCCGCTTCACAATAGAGCTGCACACTTCCCGGAAATCAGGATGAACCCGAAGGCCCTGTTCAATTATCTTTTCTATAATGAAATATTCTCTTTCGGAATAGCCAAGCTGGTATCTGAAAAAGTTCTTTATAGTGGACACTTCCTGGGGGGTGGGCTCCCCGTCCGCCCTGGCTGTACCGGTAAGAAGAAATACCAGACTGGTAATAAATGCAAGCTCCTTTTGAGAGCCTGGAGATTGTACCAGGCTGGTATCCATGGATGAATCAACCAGGTGACCTACAGCTGTTCCTATAAGGGCACCCACCGGTCCTCCAAAGGAAAATCCCAGAGCTGCTCCAAAAAGTTTTCCCCGGTATTTTTTCATGGCAGCCAGATCATGAGTGGTTTTGGTGACTCTTCACCCGCATATATTACTGCTGTTTCCCGGAGTTTTCAATATTCTCCTGTACAAAATTTTTGATTTTCTGCTTGCTCTGAGGGTCCACTTCCTCGAACCGGACTGCATAGCTCCCCGATGAAATGTCCCTGCGGACTACGTTGCCTTTCAGGGTAACCTGGCTGTCTTCCATATTAAAGCTCAGCTGAATTTCTGTATCCTCAGGTATATCCATATCGGCATCACTTCCTATTTTAAGAAGCAGCCCCCCCTCGGAAAGATCCACCACACTGCTGGACACCGAATCATCAAATTCAGGTATATAATGAGCTTTTTCAATACCGGTAGACAGCACTGTACTTAAAGAAATCAAATCAGCAATATTTCCATAGGTGATTTTTTTGCCTTTTTCTTTTTGGTAAACCTTTATATGGCCTATTACTCTATCCTCCGAGAAAACAGGGACAACTGCCTTGGAAGTATATCCGGCTTCACGGTCAGAGCTGACGATTTTTTTAAGCTCACTGACCAGCTCATCCTGGTGCATCCCATCCAGTTTCTTTTCGTTGAGGTAATAAAAATAGTTGATGAGTTTTTCCGAAGGTATAAACCTGGTATAGGATTGAATCCTGGTACAATCATCCACGTACAGCACTTTCCCTGACTTCATCATAATGACTGCATCGGTCTGATTTTTATTGCTCTGGTTGTAAAAAACTATCTCCGAATAAGGAGAAATATTCTTTACTTCCTTGCCTACCAGAAAGAACACCTTTTTAATATCCACTTTCTCCCTCTGTACCTCCCAGTACAGCTTTGAATACTTGATCGGGAAATCCTGCAGGGAAATCTCCCCCGGCTTTCTTTGAGGGAACTGTCTGAACCTTAACCTGGCTGGAAGTTTTCGTTTGAGCTTTGCCCGTGGATGCCTTCTTCGGGACCTGCTGCCCAGCGAGGGGGGGTAGTCAAGAGTGATGTACGAACGGGACTGCTGGAGGAATTTGCACTTCCCGAACAGCTCCACTCCGGAAAAAATAAAACTGATGTACACAAAATCAAGGTGGGCATCCTCCAGGACCAGAAGAGAATTGGAAAGCCTCACCGTAAAAGATTGCTGGCCGGTGGCGGTTATCTTGGCAACCTCTATATACTGGGGAAGATGTATCTCTATCTCCCGTCCATCCAGCCGAAGGATGCCGATTATTCTCCTGATTCTTTCAGGACTGGTAATCTGTTTTTGGTCTGCTTCAGGCACTTTTTATTTCTCCAGCCGACAGGATTATCTTATTAGATTATATCATACTGGCTGTAAATGTCCATAAAAACAATAAATAG
>JBMCUI010000306.1:0-2708 GCA_048622675.1 Spirochaetota bacterium
ATATAACCCTGCTCAAAGACCATACAGCCATAGACCTGATCACCACCCACCACAATTCTAAAAACCCCCTGCTCAAGTACCAGCAGAACCTGTGCCTGGGAGCCTATGCTCTCAACAACCGAACCGGAGAAGTAGCCACCCTGCTTGCTGACGCCACGGTAATTGCCACCGGGGGCATCGGAAAACTGTACCGCTATACTACCAACCCTGACTGTGCCACCGGTGACGGCGTATGCATGGCATACCGGGCCGGGGCTGAGGTGATACACATGGAATATGTCCAGTTCCACCCCACCCTGTTTTATACTGAGGAAGGTGGAAGTTTTTTAATCTCAGAAGCAGTAAGGGGAGAAGGGGGAAAGCTTTTAACCCATACAGGTGAACAGTTTATGAAGAAATACTCCCCCCGATGGCAGGACCTTGCAACCAGAGATGAAGTCTCCAGATCGATTTATATGGAAATGGCCAGGGCAGGAAAAAATCATGTGTACCTGGATATTGCCCGCTACTACAGCGGCAAAGAAGCTATCAGGGAAAGATTTCCCGGCATATACCAGGAATGCCTGAGGCACAAGATTGATATTGAAAAAGAGGCAATTCCGGTTGTACCGGCAGCACACTACTTCTGCGGAGGAATCCTTATAAATGACCGGGGACAAACTACCCTGAAAGGCCTGTATGCAGTAGGAGAGGCTTCCTGTTCAGGGATTCACGGTGCCAACAGACTGGCCTCGGTTTCACTGCTGGAAGCACTGGTATATGGCAAGCAGGCGGGAAATAACGCTGCCCAGGAGGCCGGTAAAAGAGAATTTTTCAATGACATGGCTGACTGGATGTATCCCAGGGTTATAACTCCCACTACCAACGATCCCCTTCTGGTACGCCAGGACTGGATCACCCTCAGGACTACCATGTGGAACTACGTGGGAATCATAAGAACAGAAACCAGGCTGGTAAGAGCTGTATCAGACCTGCGAAACCTCTACTCCAGAATCACCGATTACTACCGAAATACCGCACCTGACAGGTCAAAGATAGAACTCCGAAACGGCATCACTGTGGCCAACATCATTGCCCAGTCAGCAAGAAGCAACCAGAAGACCACAGGCTGCCACTATATCCAGGAAGAATGAAATCAATTCATCTAAAAACCTGCATGGTATATATGATCTTATGCAGGTGTACGTTTCTGCAGAATTTAATAACGGAAGGATTGATAAAAAAACCAGCCCTGCAGGAAAGACCCGCGGGTCTGTATAGCAGGGCTGATAGTGAATACTCGTACATAAAAATCATTCAAAAGGCACTGTTACATAACCTACTCTTCCGCTCCTGCTGTCCCTTACCAGGAATACCACTCTCCCGCTATCTTTTGCTTTGGATACAAGCTGGCGGAACTCCTGCTCACTATTCACTTCTTCGGTTCCTACCCTGAAGATAATATCCCCTCTGGACAGACCCGCCCTCTGGGCAGGGCTTCCAGGAGTAACGGCGGTGATGATCACACCAACAGGCTGTTCCAGCCCCAGGCTTCGGGCAATTTCGGGGGTTACTTTCTTTACACTTATTCCAAGCAGGGATGTCTCCTGTGCAGGCAGCTGCTCCTGTTCAGCTCCCAGCTCTCCCAATTTTACAGTGAGCTGTTTTTCCTTCCCATCTCTAAGAACAGTTATACCTACCTCTTCACCTGGAGAGGTCTCTGCCACCATGTTTCGAAGCCCGGTTACATTACTGACCTTCTTCCCGTTGTAGCGGAGGACGATGTCTCCCTGCTTAACTCCTGCCTGAGCTGCCGGGGTATCAGGCATTACATCTGCAATGATCACTCCTTCAAAGTCTTTATCCAGGCCCATGCTCTGTGCCATTTCCTT
The DNA here is from genome assembly GCA_048622675.1 of Spirochaetota bacterium. Classification (GTDB taxonomy): domain Bacteria; phylum Spirochaetota; class B62-G9; order B62-G9; family DRHN01; genus JBMCUI01. The sequence continues at coordinate 1,872 of JBMCUI010000306.1, forward strand.
GGTAACATCCTGAATCTGGACCCCCAGGTATCCCCTGGTTACTTCACCATGCTTTATCAGCTTTTCGGAAACAGCTTTTGCCATGTTGGAAGGGATGGCAAACCCCATACCTTCAAACCCGCGGGAGGAAGAAACTATCAGAGAGTTTATTCCTATTACTTCTCCTTTCAGATTTATCAATGGGCCTCCGCTGTTTCCCGGGTTGATGGCAGCATCTGTCTGTATAAAATCTTCGTACCCGGTTGGGCCAAGGGCACCGATATGAGTCCTGTTTTTGGCACTGATAATCCCGGCTGTCACGGTAAAATCAAAACCCCTGGGAGAACCGATAGCCACCACCCACTGTCCTACTTTAATCTCGTCCGAGTTTCCCAGACTCGCATATTTCATTCCTTCAGTGGGTTCAATCTTTATAACTGCCAGGTCCGTCCTGGGGTCTGCACCCACCAATTCAGCCTTCTGCTTGGTCTTGTTGTACAGCTCTACATTTATTACGTCAGCATTCTGGACAACATGATTGTTGGTAATTATATACCCTTCCTTGCTGATAATTACTCCGCTTCCCAGTGCTCTTATTGGTACTTCTCTCTCCTGCTGTTCAGGTGGACCGAAAAACCGCCTGAAAAATGGGTCCTCAAAAGGAAACCTGGGCGCTTCCTGTACCACTGTTCCTGTAACATTGATATGCACCACTGCAGGCATCAGCGATTCAGTTACCTTGCTTATCGCATTGCTGAAGCCGCTCTGGTCTTCAATCACCACCCTTTCTACAGGTGCCACCTCCTGCGACTGTCCCCTGTCCGGACTGGAGCACATGCCCAGCACAAAAAACAGCAC
>JBMCUI010000307.1:0-2706 GCA_048622675.1 Spirochaetota bacterium
ATTTTAACCAGCTCCTGAGGGGGGTAAGTATTGACCACCTCTGCGGCTGTAAGATTTTTGGAAAGGTCCATCCTCATGTCCAGAGGTTCGTCCCTGGAAAATGAAAACCCCCTGCCGCTGTGTTTAATGTGGTACATGGAAAGACCCAGATCGAAAAACACCCTGTCCACCTTCTGCCCTATTTCCTTTCTGATAATTTCCTTGAGTCTGGAAAAATTACTTCTTATGGGAATAAAGTTTTTATGGGTACCTCCGAGTCTTTGGACGGCCCTGGTGAGAACATGCTGGTCCTGTTCTATACCCACCAGCATCCCTCCATTAAGTTTATGCAGAAAATGCTGGGAATGCCCGCCTTCACCCAGAGTACAGTCCACCACAATATCGCTGCTTCTGATGTCCAGGCATTCCAGGACCTGATTTACCATTACTGGTTTATGAAAATACATATACACTCCTACAAACCCAGGTCTGCAATCTTTTCTCCCAGATTATCAAAGCTCTTTTCATTTTCTTCTTTGTACCTGCTCCAGTTTTCCACGCTCCATATCTCTATCCTGTTTATTGCACCAAGCACCACCGCTTCTCTGTTTATACCGGCATACTCTCTGAGTCCCTGGGGAACAGCTATCCTGCCCTGCCTGTCCACCACCTGCTCATTGGCAGGAGAAACAAACATTCTTAAAAATGACCTGTCTTCTTTTTTGGTCAGGCTCAGCTTCTGGTTGATATTCTGCACTATCCTGTGCCATTCATCCCTGGGGTATACAAAAAGGCAGTGGTCAAACCCCTTGGTGACTATCCAGTATTCTTCCTCACCTATTTTGGAATACCGCAGCTTTGCCGGTATGGCTATTCTCCCCTTTTCATCCAGTGTATGTCTGTATTCACCAATAAACATTTTTACAAGTTCACACCATTTTATGGGAATATTCACCACTTTTCCCCACAATTTCTTTAATAATATACCAAATTAAAATCTTGTCAATTCATTTTTTGCAAATTTTTAGTTATTTTTGTTAAAAAGTTTGAATTTATTACAGGAAGGGGGGTGAGAGAGAAAAATAAACTGTTAAGAGAAAACTGGAGGAAAATGTCACCGGTATTCTACAGATACTACTTCCGGCAGGCAGTTTATGTCCTTCAGCAGAAGCTTGAGCTGCTCCTCATCGTTAATATGAATCTTGAACTGGGCCTTGACTCTGCCTTCCGCATCGGTCTTTAAATAAAGCTCTGTAATATTGGCATTGGAGTTTGCAAATGCAGTAGATATATCCATTAACAGTCCAGGCCTGTCCCTGGATATAATATCCACCTGGTAGGTCTTTGCCGAGGCCGGCTCCCATTCTACTGCTATGGCCCTGCTTTTATAGTCCTTTATTGCCCTGAGGTTTTTGCAGTCTGTACGGTGAACAGTTATTCCCTTTCCCCTGGTTATATACCCTATAATCTCCTCTCCCCTGCGGGGACTGCAGCACTTTGCAAGATGGATCTGTACGTTTTTTTCACCTTCAGCAACCAGGTTGTTTTCACTGCAGCTGCCTTGACTCGCGCCTCTTTTAGTGGTTGCGGGCTGAGGGTTTTTTCTTATTTCCTGGTTTTGCTTTTCCGTGCTTTCCTTCTCTTGCTTTTCTTCCACTCTTCTGGGAAGGGCGTACATGGAGTCATGGCTGGAAACATAAGCTCTAATCTTATGTCGTGCACGGGAAGTCTTCACCACTTCCAGCCATTCATAACTGGGCCTGGCATTTTTTGAAGTCAGTATTTCTACCACCTCACAGCTGTGCAGAGACTTTCTCAGAGGAACTATCTGTCCGTTTACCTTCGCCCCGATACAATGGTGCCCCACTTCGGTGTGAATCTTGTAGGCAAAATCGATGGGCGTAGACCCTCTGGGCAGCTCAATAACATCCCCCTTTGGAGTAAATACATAAATTTCATCCTCCAGAAGGTCCTTCTGAATGTCTTCCATGAATCCGGATGGATTGTTGATATTTTCTTTCCAGTTTTTCAGCTTTTTCAGCCATTTGAGGTCTTTTTCCACTGCAGCAAGTTTTCTCTTTCCTTCTTTGTATGCCCAGTGGGCAGCAATTCCCTCCTCAGCGATAAGGTTCATACTTTCGGTCCTTATCTGTACCTCCAGGGACTTTCCACGGGGTCCTACCACAGTGGTATGCAGCGACTGGTACATATTGGACTTGGGCATAGCAATATAGTCTTTAAACCTTCCCCTGACCGGCATCCACAGCCTGTGCACCACTCCCAGTATTTCGTAACATTCTTTGACTGTATCAGTAATAATCCTGATAGCAAACAGGTCAAGTATTTCATCGAAGGTCTTATCCTTTTCCTTCATCTTTTTATGTATACTGTAAAAATGCTTGGCCCTGCCGAAGATCCTGGCATTGATACCATACCTGGAAAACTCCTGCTCCAGTATCCCTTTTACCCTTTCTATGTACTTTTCTCTTATTTCTTTTCTCTGGACCACGTAGTTTTTAAGGTCATGGTAAAACTCCGGCTCGATATATTTCAGCGACAGGTCTTCCAGTTCGGTCTTTATTCTGGCCATACCCAGCCTTCCTGCCAGAGGGGCATATATGTCCAGAGTCTCCCTGGCAATCCGCTTTCTCTTCTTGGGGGGAAGGTATTCAAGGGTCCTCATATTGTGCAGCTTATCTGCAAGCTTTATGAGGATCACCCGGATGT
>JBMCUI010000308.1:0-2700 GCA_048622675.1 Spirochaetota bacterium
TGGGTCAACATTGCCCTTGAATCCCCTTCCCCAAATGCTTATCGCTTAATTTGGGAGAATATATATTTTAAAATTGCTTTTCTCACTATAATATTTCATATTACAATGAATTAAAATTACGTAATTCACAGATAGAAATATACTCCTTAATAAAACGACACATTAATTGAGCCGCACATGGGACAGCGGCGGGTGCCGGAAAGCTCGTCCTCATAATCTGGGTAGTCGTTCTTTTCGGGGTATATCTTGTCGGTCCACCTGAAATCGCAGTCCTCACATACATAGGTCCTGTTAATGTAACTCTCTCCGTCATAATCATCATATACGGGGTTCTCATTGAAACGGTAGTCTTCTGAAAAGTCCATTTTTTACTCCGGTTGCATATTTTATCTCTCTCATAGACTACTAAATGAGCGAAAGTTGTCAACAACTTTTGGAAATAATCAGGAAGGTTTTTATACTACTATGCGGGAGCCGGCTGACTGCACTGACTGTGCCTCAAGAATCTCATCAATAGCTCCAGGTATATCATTTTCAGGCAGTAAATAAATACCTGATAACAGCAGCTGCAGCTTTTGAGGAAGGTTTTTGTCTATGGTGCTTGTTTTTTCAGTGAAGATGCCAGGATAGGAGCTCTGGATTACCCGGGCATCGCGGTAAAACAGCTCCTCCTTTATTTTTTCTCCTGACCTGATACCGGTATAGTCGATGTTGATGTCCACCCCCGGGGTCATTCCTGAAAGAATGATTAAGTTTTCAGCCAGGTCTTTGATCTTTATTGGTTTTCCCATGTCCAGCACATATACATCGCCATTTCCTTCCATGCTTCCTGCCTGCAGCACCAGACTGGAGGCCTCCTCCACGGTCATAAAGTAGCGTTCCATATCCGGAGAAGTTACGGTAATCGGGCCTCCCGAAGAGACCTGGCTGTTGAAGATGGTAACCACACTTCCATTGCTTCCAAGAACATTGCCGAACCGAACACTGCTTGCAGCAAGCCCTTTATGCGAATAAGCACCCACCAGCAGCTCACCCACCCTTTTTGTTTTTCCCATAAGTGAAACCGGGTAAACAGCCTTATCAGTGGAAATCCCAATAAATTTCTCCACCCCGTAGTCCGTAGAAAGCTCCAGGAGATTGTAGGTTCCCTTAAGATTATTCAAAACTATCATCCTGGGATGGTTTTCCATCAGAGGGACATGCTTGTATGCAGCGGCATGAAAAATCACCTGCGGCCGGTATGCTGAAAATACTTCTTCCAGGAGCTGTTCGTTTTTTATATCGGATATGCAGGGCACCAGCCGGGTGCGCCCTTTATTCTGTTCGAGTTTCCTTAACAAATGAAAAAGACCGTTCTCGTTTATGTCCAGGGCTATCACCCTGTCCGGCTGATACTCAAGCAGCTTTTCTACCAGCATACTCCCTATGGAGCCTGCTGCACCGGTAACCAGTACTGTTCTGCCCTTAATATACCTGTTTATCCGTTCAGTGTCTATGTTCAGCTCTTCACGGTCCAGGAGGTCTGATAGGTCTATTCTTTTTATCTGATCGAATTTTACCACTCCCTCAATAATCTCCATGGTAGAGGGGACTATGAGCAGCTTCACCTTCTGGGCCTTGCATATTTTTACAATTTGTTTTACCACTGTCTTGGGGATGGAAGGCATGGAAATTATCACTTCATTGACTCCCAGCTCATTTATTACTCGCGGAAGATCATTCCTGCTGCCCAGGACCCTTTTTGCATATATATATTTTTTTAATTTGCCGGGGTCGTCATCAATAAACCCAAGAACATTGATATTTTCTTCAGGGTGCCTGTTTATTTCCTTCAGCACCATCTTCCCTGCTTCGCCGGCCCCGTATATCAGCACCTGTCTCATGGGAGCTCTGTCTCCTGTTGAAAGATGTACAGCCTGAAAAAAAAGCCTCAATTACATGATCGGTGAAAAAGGGTAAATCTTTACCGGCAGGATGGACCCCGGAAGCAAAAACGGGCTTCAGGAAGACAGAATGGGCTTCTGAAAGAAAGATATATAAAAAGAAGGTAGAGAAGAAAGGGGGTGCGCCTGATCAGCAGTGGGTAGTGTTGAATATAAAAGGGGTGGTGTTCTTTTTTTTGCAGTCAGCTCCCTTATTCATCACGCAAACAAAGTTTACCCTGCAAAAAAAAGAACACCACCCCGTAACCATGCAAAGTTTTTACTGCTGATCAGGTGCATCCCCAGCATAATCACCGTTTACAAGGCTGTTGAATGACAGTAAATGGAAATGCATGCAGCGTTACATTACCCTGCTCCCGGGCTCGATCTCCCTGTCCAACCCCAGAAGAGAGAGTTTCTCACCCCTGGAAGCTGCAAGAAGCATTCCATTGGACTGGTAGCCCATAAGAGTGGTGGGCTTCAAGTTAACCAGCACCACAATCCTTTTTCCCACCAAGTCTTCGGGTTTGTACTGGTGGGCTATTCCGGCGACAATCTGGGTGGTTTCTTTCCCTATGTCAACATCCATTCGCAAAAGTTTTTTGGAGCCTTCAATGTGCTCGGCCTGAACCACTTCGGCCACCCTTATGTCCATATTTCTGAACTGTGCCATGTCCACCTGTGAAATATTTTCCGACACGGTCTCTTCTCCTGTATTTTCAGTATCCTGCTGGTCATTCAAGTCCAGCTCGATTCGGGGAAACAGGCTGCCGAAAGG
>JBMCUI010000309.1:0-2689 GCA_048622675.1 Spirochaetota bacterium
GAACCAGACCTTCCGCAAGCTGGTGGAAACCGAAGGAGCAGATATCTATGATTCTACTATATCACTGGTCAAAGACCTGAAAAAAAGAGGCATAAAGGTAGGGGTGGCCTCATCGAGCCAAAACTGCCGGTTTATTCTGGAAAAGACCGGGCTTCTGAAACTCTTTGATGCAGTTATAGGAGGAGAGGTCTCCAAAGAGCTGGGCCTGAGGGGCAAGCCGTACCCGGACATATTTGTAGTGGCTGCAGAAAACCTGGGCCTTCACCCCAATGAATGCATGATGGTGGAAGATGCAATAGCAGGTGTAGAAGCAGGAAAAAACGGCAACTTCGCCATGGTGGTGGGAGTAGCCAGAAACGGCGATGAGCAAGCTCTCATGGCACAGGGTGCTGATATCACTATCAAAGACATGGGTGAACTCAGCTATCAGAATATACAAAAATGGTTCGAACAAGGGATAATAGAAGACAGCTGGAGGCTTACCTACTATGGGTTTGAACCCGATTCGGAAAAACTCCGGGAAACCCTCACTACCGTAGGCAACGGATATTTCGGAACCAGAGGATGCTTTGAAGGTGAGAGGGCGGATGAAGTAGTACACTACCCGGGTACTTATATTGCAGGGGTCTACAACAGACTGCCCAGTGTGGTCTACCGTAAGACTATCTATAACAATGACTTGGTCAACTGCCCAAACTGGCTCCTCATAGAGGTGAAAATCGGGGACTCTGACTATATGCATTTGATGGATATGGAGATACTCAGCTACAGGCATACCTTGAATATGAAAGACGGGGTGATGAGCAGGGCACTGGCAGCAAAGGACCAGCAGGGCAGAATAACCGAAATTGAAAGCTACAGAATGGCCTGTATGCACAACCCTCACTACGGAGCTGTAAAATACAGGATCACCCCCCAGAACTATTCTGAAAAGCTCACCTTCCGCTCAACTCTGGATGGAACTGTAATCAACTATGGGGTGGCCCGATACAGGGAGCTGAACTCCAAACATCTTGCCCCTATCTCAGTGGGAAGGCAGAACGGGGAGATATACCTTCATGTGGAAACCACCACCAGAAATACCGTGATTTTTATGTCTGCAAAAAATACCCTGTACCATCAGGACATTCCTCTCAATGTCAATAAAAAAATATCCAGACATTCGGGGATTATCTCCGAAGAGTTTACCGTGGACGCCAGAAAGGGCCATACCTACACGCTGCAAAAACTGGTAAGCATCTATACCTCCAACGATCGAGACACTGACGACCCTGAAGGAGCCTCCGGCACCGCTCTGGCCAGGGCAGGTACATTCGAGAAAATGCTGGGGGAGCACAAAAAAGCATGGCACATGCTGTGGGAAAAGGCTGATTTCCACATTGAAGGAGACAGGTTCTCTCAAAGAACCACCCGGCTTCACATTTTCCACCTCCTGGCAACTGCATCCATACATAATAAGATGATCGATGCAGGCATGCCTGCCAGGGGCCTGCACGGAGAGGCATACAGAGGACATATATTCTGGGATGAGATCTATATTTTCCCTTTCTACAATCTCCATTTTCCAGAGATCGCCAAAGCACTTCTGATGTACCGGTACAGGCGGCTGGATGCAGCAAGGGAATATGCCAGAGAAAACGGCTACCAGGGAGCCATGTTTCCCTGGCAGTCAGCAAATACCGGAGATGAAGAAACCCAGGTAATCCATTTCAACCCATTATCGGGAAGGTGGGACCCGGATTTGAGCAGACTCCAGAGGCATGTCTCCATTGCCATAGCCTATAATGTGTGGGAGTACTTCTACTGCACCAATGACCTGGAGTTCCTGCATAATTACGGGGCGGAAATAATGATAAAAATTGCCCGGTTCTGGTCCAGTATTGCCCAGTACGACGAAAATGACAGCAGGTACCATATTTCAAATGTTATGGGGCCTGACGAGTTTCATGAGAAATATCCCGACTCCGAAGAGGGGGGTCTTAAAGACAACGCCTATACCAATATAATGGTATGCTGGCTGATGCACAAGACCATAGAGACTGTAGAACACCTACCGGGCAATACCATAAAAGAAATCTCAGAAAAAACAGGCTTCCAGCTCGATGAAATACTCCGGTGGAGAGACATTGTTGAGCATATGAATGTAGAAATTACCGAAGAGGGAGTGCTCTGCCAGTTTGCCGGGTACATGGAACTACAAGAGCTGGACTTTGACCGATACCGGGAAAAATACGGAAATATCCGAAGAATGGACCGTATATTAAAGGCAGAGGGGGATTCCCCGGACCGGTACAAGGTGTCCAAGCAGGCTGATGTGCTGATGCTTTTCTATCTGCTGTCCCCCGGACAGGTGAAGCATATCCTGGAAATAATGGGCTACAGAATCGGGGATGAGCTGGAGTTCATGGAAAAGAACTACGAGTTCTATGAAAAGAGGACCACCCATGGTTCCACCCTGAGCTACATAGTGCATTCAGCTATTTTGAAATACCTGAAAACTCATAAAATTCACATGTGGGAGAGGTTTTTGAAAGCCCTGGAAAGTGATATATACGATACCCAGGGAGGCACCACCACTGAAGGAATACACTGCGGGGTGATGGGAGGAACCATCGACACCATTATGAAAGGGTTTGCCGGTATCAATCTGTTTAAGGACTATATCCTTCTGGACCCCAGTTTGCCGGGG
>JBMCUI010000310.1:0-2681 GCA_048622675.1 Spirochaetota bacterium
CTATTGACCACCCTCCGGTGCTTTCTTCCTCTACTGGAATGCTTTCCCGGGCACCCCTTTCCCCCTGTTCTATTTGTCCTTCCATTTCTATATCCTGTTCGAACTCTTCGGGACTCTCCGGTGTTTCAAACATCAGTGTGTCACTTTCTTTTTCTTCGGGCTCTGGTTGTTTTCTGGAAGAACTGCGTTTGAAGAGTTCTACATTAAAAGTACTGTCCTCTGTTCCTGGTTTGCATTCAGAGCAGTATCTGGTGGGTACTGTACCCTCCAGAAAATATTCGGTTATGGTATAATCGCAATCACTAGTGGGCAAAAGCCCGGATTTCTCACATACATTCACCGAATATACCCCCTTAGGTCTGGAAATCCAGGTTTCCGGTTGGTCCTTCAGGGCTTCCTTCATGTAATTTGCCCATATCGGTCCGGCTACTATTCCTCCTGCCCTGCCCTTGCCCAGGGAAATGTTATTTCTGTCATATCCAACCCATACTGAAGTTACCAGCTGGGGAGTGAAACCGGTAAACCATGCATCAACCCAGTTTTGAGTTGTACCTGTTTTACCACCTGCAGGCCTGTCAAAACCGACCCTATTGGCAGCCCAATACCCGGTGCCCCCCGGTCTCATTACGTCTCTGAGCATATCTGACATTATGTAGTTGGTCTGTTCGGAAATTATCTGCTCCTGTCCTTTCTCCATTTGTTGTTTAAGAATGCGGGCTTCGAAATTGTCCAGCAGGGTACCATTTCTGTCCAATACATAAAGAATTGAAATGGGAGTGACCGCTTTCCCTCCATTGGCAAACGTACAGAAACCCCTGGCCTGTTCGTAGGGAGTCAGCTCGGTTACACCCAGGGCGAGAGAAGGTACCCGGGGAAACCTCTCTTTAGGGGTTTGGAGAATTTTTGAAGCATTGTTTATGACTGTATCCACACCCAGCCTGTCCACAATCTTCGCTGTTACCACATTTATAGATTTTCTCAAAGCTTCCCTTAACCGAACCTTCCCGTGGTACTTGCCTCCATAATTTTTGGGTATCCATTTCTCCTCTCCGTTGTAGAATACTACCGGACTGTCCATGATGATAGAGGCTGGGGTGAACATCTTTGTATCTATGGCTGCGGTGTATATGTAGGGCTTGAAACCGGAGCCGGTCTGCCTGGAGCTCTGTACCGCTCTGTTCAGCTGATTGTCTTCTGAAAAACCACTGCCTCCTACCATGGCAGTTATATAACCGGTCTTCGGCTCTATGGAAATTAATGCTCCCTCCGCTTTTTGGAATGGGCCGGTTCTTTTTTTAAGCTGGTAGGAGCTCTGGATGATTCTGTTTACCTCATCTGTACCAAAAATAAGTGAAAGCATATCCAGAGGTGGGATGAAGTCCTGGCTGAGACGCTCAAACATTCTTGCACGGTTTTTCTCTGCTCCTAGATTAATTTTTTTTAGACCGAACAGCATTGAGAGCATATCCAGGGAGTCCAGGATTTTACTGTTCAGGGTCTTACCTATTCCGGCCATGATATGCTTGAATACTTCATTTTGCTCATCCAGGCCCTGCTTAAGGTATTTCTCTGCCAGTGCCTGCTTTTCCAGGTCCAGTGAGGTATAAACCTTTAGGCCGCCGGTGTACACTTGTTCTGCACCGTACAGATCAAACAACTCCTGCCTTACATATTCAACGAAATGAGGGGCCTTGTTTTCTGCCAGTTTGTATACCGATTGAGATGGAGAGCGCATCTGCAGCCTGAAGTTCACCCAGAAGTCCTGAAATGATTCGTATGCTTCTTCTGCAGTGACCATTCCCAGCTTTGCCATGCTTTCCAGTACCTTTTCCTGCCTCTGGCGGGCCAGCTCCGGGTTTTTCAGTGGAGAAAGTCTGTTAGGAGCCTGGAGAAGACCTGCTATAAGGGCGCATTCTGCAAGGTTGAGGTCTTCTACATGTTTGTTGAAGTAAAAATGGGAGGCTGCTTCAACCCCGTAGGCTCCGTGCCCGAAATAAATCTGGTTGAAATAAAGGGTCATGATCTTGTTCTTGGAGTATCTTTTTTCGATTTTCAGAGCCAGCCATAGCTCTTTTATTTTGCGGGTGTAGGTTTTTTCTCTTCCAGTAAACAGGGTGCGGGCCAGCTGCATGGTTATGGTGCTTGCCCCCTGGGCTTTACTCCAGGTCTTTAAATTTACCAGGACGGCACCGAATACCCTGGTTACATCTACACCGTTGTGCTGGTAAAATTTATTGTCTTCTATGGCAATTATAGCATTTATCAGCTCTTCGGGAAGTTCTTTGAAAGTTACCGGTTCTCTTTTAACAGTAAATATTTCGCTGATGAGCTCTCCGTTTCTATCGTAGATTTTGGAGGGTATTTCCGGTTTGAACTGCTCCAGTTTGGAAATATCAGTGGTGTTTTCAAATGCTGATATGAGTATACCCATTGCGGTGCCAAATGCTATGGAGAGAAAGAGAAGGGTAAAAATGAGGATAATTTCGATTTTTTTTAACTTTTTCATATCCAGAATATTACTACCGCTGGGGTCAAATATCGAGAGGTATTTTATGGTACAGTACTATAATAGAATTTAAAAGTCAAGCAATTAGTAGCCCTGCTTTGGGTATTATCATTTTTGAGCATGAGATTTTATTCTTTACAGCCCTCTGCCCGGAGGATATTATATACTCGGGGCC
>JBMCUI010000311.1:0-2676 GCA_048622675.1 Spirochaetota bacterium
GGCTGTAGGAGCATCCTTTAACGGAAAAAAGAGCTGCAGCTTCGGAGATGCCGGGTGCCTTTCTTTTTTCCCGTCAAAAAACCTGGGTGCTTTCGGGGACGGAGGCATGGTGCTGACAGATGATTTTCGGACAGCGGAAGTGATAAAAATGATTAAAAACCACGGGACTGAGAAAAAATACTATCACGCCAGGCTGGGTTTTAATGGAAGACTCGATGCTCTGCAGGCTGCTCTTTTGAGGGTCAAGCTGGGCTGTGTTGACCGGTTTACTGAGAACAGAAGGCAGAACGCATCTTATTACAACGAAAAGCTTAAAAACTACGTCAGCGTACCCCGGGTACAGGAAGGATTTTATCATGTCTTCAATCAATATTCCGTTATGACTGAAAAACGGGACCAGTTGATGGACTACCTGGGGAAAAAGGGAGTAGCCACTGCTGTTTACTATCCGGTTCCGCTTCATCTGCAGGAGGTATTCGGGCATCTGGGGTACAAAAAGGGAGATTTCCCTGTCTCCGAAAGAGCAAGTGAAAGGATACTATCCCTGCCTGTTTTTCCTGAACTGAAGGATGAAGAACGGGAGTATGTGTGTGATTCTATTGTTTCTTTTTTTAACAATTCAGGCGGTTATTAAGTGTCTGAGCCTCTATACGCTTCAGTAATAATACCCACCTATAATCGAAAGCAGCTGGTGGAACGGGTGCTGAAATACTACAGTTTACAGTCAGAGCGCAGGTTTGAGGTAGTGGTAGTCAACGATGGGTCTGATGACGGGACATCTTCCCTGTTTCAGAACCTTCAGAAGATGGAGTTGAGCTGCCGCGGAAGTGAAAGCAATGCGCAGGAAGAAGCGGGTCGGTATAGATCAGGGACAGGGAATGGGCAGGAAAAAAATAAGGGGAGAAGAAGACCTGATGAAAATGAAGCGGGGGGCAACAGGGGTGCTGAACAGTATTATGACAGGATTGTGGAGATAAGAAAAGGCTGGTGGGAAGCCCCCGGTAACGCTGGCGGTACATTCGAAGGGTATAATTTTATACAGAAAAGTTATTCCAGAAAGAGTGTATCGCCCCGCAAAACCTCGGCGAGCAGTAGCTCACCGGGAGTTGCACCTCATCCTTTCTCTCTGAAGTACATTGAGTTGAAGAAATCCGGCCGTTCAGCAGCACGGAACACAGGGGTACTGATGGCCGGGTATCCTCTCATTATTTTTGCTGATGATGATATATTTGTAGAGCCACGGTTTGTACAGAAGCATCTCCACAGCCACAAAGAAGATGACCGGTGTGTGGTCATGGGAAAGGTGATTCATACCAGGAATATCCACAACCCCTTTTCTGCACGGTGGAAACCACGGGATATTAATACTGCTTTTCTTTCTACCGGCAATGCCTCTGTATTAAAGAGGTATCTTTTACATGCCGGGCTGTTCGATGAGGGATACACCATTTACGGATGGGAAGATTTTGATATGGGGGTGAATCTCCGGCAGATGGGACTGCGGTCTGTGAAAAAAAGAATTTACGGCTATCACTATCACCGGCCGGAAAGGGTTTTTAGTCCGGAGGCAGTCTACAGGAAAGAAAAGGAGCGGGGGTTCAGTGCGGTCTATTTTTACAAAAACCATCCACTGAGATGGGTAAAAAGGTTTACCATGGTACATAATGGTGTGCTGGAAGCTGTGTTCAGGATTCTTGGCTTCAGAAACTGGTTTCTTTCCAGACATAGAATGTCATACCGCAATCCCCTTTTTGTTTTGATTGTACGCTACAAGGGATATTTTGATGGGATAACAGAGGGAAGGAAGCAGTACCTGGATAACAGCAGCCTTCAAAAGCCCATGGACCTGGTGATTTTTTCCAATGGTCCGGGTGAGATATCCACCTGGGTCAGCCCCTTTGTGGAAGCAGTAAAAAAGAGCGGATTTGGGGAAAGATACAGAGTGGTCCTGGTAATTCACCCATGCCAGTTCGGCTCAGGTACAGAAGACCTTGTCGCCCGGAAACTGCACGGAGTAGACCTTGTTATGGGCCCCAGGGATTACCTGAAGCTGATTCTTACCGGAAGGGGAAAAAAAACCTACCGGCTCAAAAAAGAGGGAATAATGGTATCCCTGGGAGGAGACCTGATGCATCCGGTTGTGTTCAAAAAAAGAATAAAAGGCAGACATTCCCTTTTTGCCTATACCAACCATCCTGGATGGCACAAGCACTACCAGAAGATATTTGTGCGCGACCGGAATGTGAAGAACGCATACACCAGTAATCCTCAACTGAATAAAAAGCTGGTGTGTAGCGGTGATCTGGTGTACAGCTCCATTTATTCACTCAAAGAAAGAGAGCAGGTGAGGTCACAGCTCGGTCTAAATGAAGCAGAAAAAATGGTGGTTTTTCTCCCGGGAAGCAGAGGGTTTGAAGTCAGGTATATGCTTCCGGTTTTTTTAAAGGTAATAGCCGATCTTACAGAAATGCTGCCCGAAATAAAGCCTTTTTTCCTCAAGTCCCCCTTTGTTTCTTATGAGATGATGCAAAACTCATTGCAGAAAGCAGGAGATATTAAAGAAGCCGATGCAATACCTGGCAGAATAGTAAAGGGTGAAAAGATGAGCCTGATAGAATATGCCGGAAACAGGCAGGTGGGGGTGCTGGAGGGGGGTCTGGAGGTGTGGGGGGAGGG
>JBMCUI010000312.1:0-2665 GCA_048622675.1 Spirochaetota bacterium
TTACTGTGCATGCCACCATACTGCCGAAATCCGACTGAAGCAGAGGCATCACTGCTTCTGCCTCCGGGTCCCCCAGCCGACAGTTGAACTCCAGCACATAGGGCTCCTGCTCCTGTATCATCAGTCCCACGTATATAACTCCCCTATAGTCAATATTTCTTTCTTTGAATTCCCGGGTAAGAGGAATAAGAACCCGCTCATTTACCTTTTCCCTAACTCCTGAAGTTACCACAGGCGCAGGAGCTACAGCACCCATTCCTCCGGTGTTGGGCCCTTTGTCTCCATCGAATACCGGTTTGTGATCCTGGGAAGAAATCAAAGGAAGGATATTCCTCCCATCGTACAGGGCAAGCACGGTAGCCTCCTCACCTTCCATATACCCATCAATAACTACCCTGGTTCCACTGTCTCCAAACTTCTTATTCTCAAACATATCCACCAGGGCCTTTTGGGCTTCGGGCATGTCATGGGCTATAATCACTCCCTTCCCTGCAGCAAGGCCGTCTGCCTTGACCACAAAAGGGGGAGAAGCTTTCTTTAGGTACTTCAGCGCAGGCTCCAGACGGTAAAATTCTCTGAAAGGAGCAGTAGGAATGTTACATGCCTTCATCAACTGTTTGGCAAATATTTTACTCCCCTCAATTTTCGCTCCATCGGTTTTTGGGCCGAACACCTTCAGGCCGTGCTCCTGGAATAGGTCTGCCATGCCATTTACCAGGGGGACCTCGGGGCCCACAACGGTAATATCTATATTTTCTTTTCTGGCAAATTGCAATAGGGATTCAAAATCTTCTGATGCTATTCCAGGATTCTCTGCTATCTCCCCGGTGGCTGCATTGCCTGGTGTCCAGAACAGTCTGGAAACCATACTGCTTTTTTTAAGAGAAGAGGCAATAGCGTGTTCCCTGCCCCCATTACCAACCACTAAAAATTTCACCTTGAAAGCCTCCCCTGTAACTGGTGGTAGTCTTTACCATATAAATGATAGAATCACCTTCAGTATACCGTTATGTGTACTGGTGTGACTGCAGCAGCACTGAAACTCAGATTTACCGTTCTTCCAGGTCCTCTCCTGTTACCCTTCTGTATACTTCAAGGTACTTCTGTACAGTCTTTTCCACCACTTCGTCCGGCAGCACTGGAGCTGGGGGTGTTTTGTCCCAGTCCTGCTGGGAAAGCCAGTCTCTGATATACTGCTTGTCAAAACTGGGCTGGGGACCGCCCGGACGGTGAGCTTCTCTGTCCCAGTACCTGGAAGAATCAGGTGTAAATATTTCATCGGCCAGCATTACCTGGTCATCAATAATGGTAAACTCAAACTTGGTATCTGCAAGAATGAGCCCCCTCTGATAAACGTATTCGAAAGCTCTGTTGTACAGGTCCATCGATTTCTGCTTCAGGTATTGGGCGAGTTCCTCTCCCAGGGTTTCTTTGACTTTGGAAAAACCAATGTACTCATCATGCCCTGTCTGTGCTTTGGTGGTAGGAGTGAATACCGGCTCAGGGAGTTTGTCCCCCTGCTTTAGACCGGAAGGAAGAAGGATATCAAACAACTTTCCTGTTTTTTCGTAACTGCGCCATCCTGAACCATCAATGTACCCCCTGACAACGCACTCCACTTCGATCATCTTACCCTTTTTTACCAGAGAGCTTCTTTTATTCAGAGTCTGCTTTTCCTCCGGGGAAAGCTCCACAGGGAATTCTTCCACCCTGTCTGTAATAAAATGGTTGGGTACAATATCTGTAGTTTTTTTGAACCAGAACGAAGAAAGAGAATTAAGTACTTTCCCTTTATAAGGAATAGCATTGGGCAGTACAACATCAAATGCAGATACTCTATCAGAGGCCACCATCAGCAATTTGTCGTTCAGGTCGAAAATATCCCTGACCTTGCCTTTTCTTAATAAGGGTGCTTTGTTCAGATGGATGTCTCTGCATGTTTGGGGTAGCTTCATGGTACAGCTCCTTTCCGTTAAATATTTATGTCAGCCGGGAAAATCCGGCTTAATAGGTACCGGTGGGTACTAGTTTATAAAAACCCTTCTTCCCCTTACCTCCATCCTGTCTTCACATATCAGCTTAACCGCCCTGGGAAAAATTATATGTTCTTTTTCCAGTATTCTGTCCGAAAGACTTTGTTCATCATCTGTCTGCATAACAGGAACCACCTCCTGAAGGATGATAGGTCCTGAATCAACCTGCTCATCAACAAAATGTACGGTGGCCCCTGAATATTTCACTCCGTAATCCAGGGCTTGCTTCTGGGCGTTTTCTCCGGGGAAAGCCGGCAGCAGGGCAGGGTGAATATTCAGTATTCTGTTTCTGTACCTTTCTACAACATTTTTACTCAGGACTTTCATGAAACCGGCAAGTACTACAACATCAACCCCTATTTTCTCCAGAAGGGAAATGATTTTCTGGAAGTACTCCGAACGTGGTTCCTGCTTGTGCTTTTCAAAAATGTGTGTATCAATACCGTTCTGCTGAGCGTACTGGAGACCTCCGGCAGCTGGGTTATCGGATATCACTGCAACAATTTCTCCATTAATACTCCCCTTTTTTACCTCGTCCAGAATGGCCTTGAAGTTGGAGCCCCTTCCAGAAATGAATACTGCTATTTTTTTTCTACCCATATATTTTTCCTCAAACTAGGTGGATATAACCT
>JBMCUI010000313.1:0-2661 GCA_048622675.1 Spirochaetota bacterium
CCGCATACCTGGCTATTTCTTTCACATCAACACCAAGGTGCAGTGCAGAGTTGAACACCCTCGCCCCATCCAGGTGTACCGGAAGGTGATGTTTGCGGGCAATCTCCTGGATGTGGCTGAACTTTTCCAGGGGAGGCACAATCCCCCCATAGCGGTGATGGCTGCTCTCCAGACAGATAAGGGAGGTGCGGGGATAGTGTATATTTTCCGCCCGGATGGAGCTTTCCACTCCCCGGGGGTCGGGAGCTCCATCTTCTCCGGGAACTGTTTTTATCATCAATCCTCCCACACAGGCGGCACCGCCGGTCTCAGAACACCGTATATGGGCGTTTTCCTCCATAATCACCTCCTCCCCCCTCCTGGTATGGGTAAGCAGGGCGGTGAGATTGCCCATAGTACCGCTGGGTACAAATAAAGCCGCCTGTTTCCCCATCCTGCTGGCTGCCACCTCCTCCAGCTCCTCCTGCATGGGGTCTTCACCGTAGACAGAGTCCCCAAGAGGTGCGTCGAAGGCCCTGTTTTTCATTTCAGCAGTGGGCAGGGTAATGGTATCCCTCCTCAGGTCTATTTTTCTCATCCTGTTCCTCCTTGAGAAAAAATAAGGCACTGCTTTTGCAGCACCCAGAACCGCTCATTTTATCTGAAATGCATACGTTAAAACACGGTAAAAATCATTATTTTTCCAATTATCTTTTCTCAGCAATGTACACTCCAAAATTACTGAGGACCGCACCGGCGATTTTTAAAACCGTTACCTCCTTACCCAGCAAAAAATATCCCAGACCACATACAAACCTGATGGCCGGATAAGGAAATACTCCCAGTTTGTACTCCCCGTCCTGGTACTGGAGCATCATCTTCCTTAAAGAAAAAGTGGCTGCCCAGATAAATGTAGAGAAAAGTGCTGCAAAGAAAGCTTTTTTGTCCATATACCCGCACTAAGGGTGTTCCGGCTTGTCCACCACCCGTACCGTGCTTGCCTGGGGTCCTTCCACCCCCTGTTCTTCTACAAAATTTACTCCTGTCCCAATACTCAGATGTTCAAAACCTTCGTTCAGTACACTGTTCTTATGGAAGTATATCTCTCTGCCGTCCACAGTGCGGATAAAGCCGTAGCTTTCTTCAGGGAACATCTTGGAGATAAAACCCTGGGGCTGCTGCTGGGGGTGGGTCTTTATTTCCCCCCTCTGGCGCTCCACCAGTGTCTGAACCTGGCGCCTGGCGGCACCGAAAGCATCTCTGATTACTTTGGGGAGTTCATCGTGGAGGTCGCCCTTGCTGGACTCCCTGCGCACCACCAGCTCATGGCTGGGAGGAACGGTCATATCAATTCTAACCCTGTATGGATTTCCCCGGTGCTGATGCTTCTGGGGATTTTCCACTGCTACCCTGCAGCTGGACATATAATTACAAATCCTCTCCAACTTGGAAGCCTTCTTCCTTATCAGGTCTTCAATTTCCTGAGTCTTCGGCACACCGCGGAACGTAATTTCCAGTGGAATTTTCATGTTATTTTCCCTCCCCTTTCTATTTCGAAACTAGTCTATAGTACAGATCAATCGGCCAATACCGGTGAATAATAACAGGGACTCTATGTAAAGCACACTTGCATTACCCCGATTGCTCCAATAGTCCACTCTCTACCTATATAATAAAGGATATTTTACCAATTTTAAAGCCTGTTTTCGGTATATTCGATCATTTCTTGCTTGAGTTCCCACAGCTTTCTGGTCAAAGAAACATGATACCGGTGTGGGTTTACCAGCCTTTTTACACCATGGTTAAGCCTCTCCAGGTCTGTGGCACGTCTTTTGCGTATTTCGTCAATATCCGGTAGATCACATACCAGGCTGCCTTCCTCCAGCACCGGGGCAATGAGCAGCTCTATTTCACTCATCTGGTCCCGATGCACACTTCTGTACTTGTTCTGGTCCCAGGGATGGTGTAGAATGAGCTTTTCTTGCCGGCGGGGGTCCTCATCATGCACACTGATGAGATCAGAAGTAGCCTTTCCCCTGCTGTCATACACCCGCCATACCAGTTTGTCACCCGGGTTGGGAATCTTGCTCATCGTTTCAGAAATCTTTATAGCAGGCCTCCAGTTCTCCCCCTCATACACCGCCACCAGTTTGTATACCCCTCCCAGAGCTGCGTCCCCTCTGGAGGTAATCAACCTGGTCCCCACTCCATAATTGAGCCTTTTTATGATTTGGTCAGGGTCCATGCTCTGCTTTGGGGCTTCCTCTCTGATCTGAGTAATAATCTGCCAGATGTTCATCTCATCAAGCTCATTGGAAAGGACTATCTTTACCTCAGGAAATCCTGCCTGATTCAGCATCCTGGCAGCCTGGATGCTGAGATAAGCCAGGTCACCGGAGTCAAGCCTTATACCCACCGGCTGGTGTCCCTTCTGCCTAAGCTCCTCGAACACCTTTATAGCATTTGGTATTCCGCTCTCCAGTGTATCTATGGTATCCACCAGCAGGATGCAGTCATCGGGGTACACATCAGCAAACTGCTGGAAAGCCTCCAGCTCGCTCATCCCCAGGGCCAGAAAAAGCTGCACCATTGAGTGGGCATGGGTTCCTTTAGGTGGATATCCCAGCATATGGGATATACCTACATTCGAGGTAAAGTCTGCTCCACCGATAAGTGCACCCC
>JBMCUI010000314.1:0-2651 GCA_048622675.1 Spirochaetota bacterium
GAGCAAATATGGAGCGCCTTGAAAAAAGGCAAAATGAAAAAAGACCCGAACAGGCAGTACTTTCAGGCGTTGAAATCTCTTACTGCCAGCAACTGGAAAGAACGAAGCAGCTGATTTACAAAAACAGTCTTTAGTTTATATCAATGGATCAGAGTGAAGTTAATGTGAAAGTGGGGTAATGGGGTTTGAATACGCTATGGACCGGACAGTAATAGAGATGCTGCACCAGGCATCAAAAAAATTCGGAAACAGGCCGTATGTTTGTGTCAAAACAGACCAGGGCTACCAGCCCAGAAGCTTCAGACAGGTGGAGGACGATGCATACGCTTTTGCTTCATCTCTCCTGAGGAGATCGAAGAAGCAATAACCAGCATCTCTGAGCTTGTCTCTCAGGTGATGATTTACAACGACCACCGCAGGTATACTTCTGCGCTGGTCGTGCTTGACCAGGAAAGGGTAAAAGAGCTTATTGAGGGTCAGCAGATCAAAGATGCGGAGCAGCTCCTTCATCATATTGAAGATTCATTCTACCAATCCCGAAAATGTTCGGACTATCCAGCAGCTATTCAGGCTTTCCTGACTGCCGGCCCATTCTGTCTTCCAGCAGCTCTCCTCCCACCCCTACATCCTTGGGGGTTGATTTTCTGAGGTATACCACAAATGCCGATCTGTCGATACCTGTGAGCCTGCTGGCTGTTTCAGTAAATGAGCTGATCATCTCCTTCTTTTTGTTTTTGTCCAGCTCAGGACCGTAGAAAAAAATTGTGGGCATTTTAATCCTCCCTGTTAGTATAATATACAGTTCAAACCACCGGGTGGCTGCTTTTACTATTATTATGCATAAAAAAATACAGAAGGAAAGTAAAGTTTGGGTCGATGCAGAAAGAAAATAAAGCCGAGGAGAAGGAAACAAACGAAGGAGTTTTTCTTGTTGATCGCCCATAAAAATAGTACCATTAACCGATTGATACCATACATTCACTGGAGAGGTCATGGAAAAGGCAATTGAAAACCTTCAAAACTCCCACCAGATAATCGGCAGGAAAAACGAGCTTCGGTCCTGTTTGATTGCTGCCACAGCAGGCAAACATATTCTTCTGGAAGGCCCCGTAGGGGTCGGCAAAACCACCATAGCTATTGCTGTCTGCTCCCATCTGGAACGAAAAGTATTCAGGATTGACGGCGATGAGAGGTATACGGAGCAGAAACTGGCAGGATGGTTTGATCCTCCACTGGTAATGGCAAAAGGGTATACCAATGAATCGTTTATGTACGGTCCTCTGGCGCTGGCCATGAAGGAAGGAGCGCTCCTGCTGGTTAATGAGCTCAACAGGATGCCTGAGGGAACCCAGAATGTTCTTTTGTCTGCGATGGACGAAAAGACCATTTTCATACCGAAGTTCGGCACAATCAAAGCACAAGAGGGTTTTTTAATTACAGCCACCCAGAACCCCGATGAATATATAGGAACATCACAGCTGAGCGAAGCCCTCAGGGACAGGTTCGTGTGTATTGACCTGGATTACCAGACCGAGCCGGAGGAAAAACAGATTGTTCGGCTGCGGTCGCAGTGCTCCGACCGGGCCATTATCAACACCTCAGTACAATTTGCCAGGCTGACCAGACAGCACCGGGACATACGAAGGGGCTCTTCTGTGAGAGGAGCTATAGACCTGGCGGACCTCTACTACCAGGCTTATGGATCGTTTCATGATGACCTGGACGGGTGGGTTAGCTGTGCCAGGCTGGCCTTTTCTACCAAGATAGAGCTGAATGATTTCAGCAAACAGAAATTTCTGGAAGTCCTGGAAGAGCTGGCCGGCAAAGCCATAGACTGGACCAAAAATCACAATTCAGGTGAAGCTGATCAATATGACCAGAATGATGATAATTCCAGTGAAATCGATAATAACCGACCTTCCCAGCATGTCAGGGTGAATACTCCTTCTATAAAAAAAAACTGAACCCTGACATTCAAAATCTTATAGGAAAACTTGAGAACTCCATAGAGACCAGTGATTATGAACAGGTAGTTCATTTATTGAACAGAATTCCCTCTTCGGCAAACGAAGCTCTGAACCGCAGGTACCTGGACAGTTTGCTGACCAGGGCTTCCAGCATGGAGCCGGGTTTTTTACAGGTAAAGCTTCTTTCCATGGTCCAGGAGCGGGCAGACCCGCACAGAAGAAAAAAAGTCAAGAAGATGCTACTTGAAAGAATAATATTGCTTTCACGGAAAATAGCCTCCAATGCCAGAAAAAAGACCAGAAGTGCGGTAGCGGCCTACAGGCCTGGGCTGGATGAGATTGATGTGGACAGAACCCTGGAAGAGCAGCTGGGAAAACCATATCCGGATTACCGGAGTATTTACTGTCATGAAAAGCTGAAGCAAACCACTGCCTGTGTGCTGATGCTGGATGTGTCCAATTCAATGCACCGGGAAAAAATTGCGGTAGCATCAATCGCTACCGGGGTTTTTGCCAGCAAATTAAAAAATGATTTTCACGGTGTTATTACCTTTGACAGGGAACCAACTGTTATAAAATATCCTGATGAGCCCAACAGCCTGGAAAAGCTTTTAAACAGGATGCTGGATATTCAAACAGGTGGCGCAACAAATATCAGAAAAGCTCTGCAGTGTGGACTGGAAC
>JBMCUI010000315.1:0-2643 GCA_048622675.1 Spirochaetota bacterium
GTACTACCTTTTGAATACCAGATTGAAAGGGGCTCCTTGATTTATATAGAAGAGGAAATATCAAAACGCCTCCAAGGAGATTGATAAAAAATGGAAATGCGTATTCTTCTGGGAGTAATTGGTTCAGACTGTCATGCAGTAGGAAATAAAATTCTGGAGCACTTTTTCAGGGAAGCTGAATTCAAGGTCATAAACCTGGGAGTTATGGTCAGCCAGGATGAATTCATAGATGCTGCTATAGAGACAGGAGCTCATGCCATCCTGATTTCCTCACTTTATGGCCATGGTGAAATTGACTGCATTGGGTTCAGGGACAGGTGTATAGAGAGAGGTATAGGAGATATCATTCTTTACATCGGTGGCAACCTGGCTGTGGGTAAAAACAGCTTTGATGCACTGGAGAAAAAGTACAGGGATATGGGTTTTGACAGGGTATTTTCTCCCAGCGCCGATCTTCACAGGGTTGCCAGGCTGTTAAAACAGGATATTAAAGATAAAAAATAGTATGAAAAAGGTAATCAGTATTGATATAGGATCAACCTATACCAAAGGGGGGCTGTTCCTGGTACGAAACAGCAAAGTTGATGTAAAAAAGAAAACCTCCTGCCCCACCACCCAGTCAGACCTGTATCAAAGCTTCAGCAGGGTGCTGGGCCAGCTCCTCGAAGAAGATAATTTCCAGCTCCTGGAAGAAGATAGTTCAATGCTACAGAGCTCATGGACCAGTATCCCCCTCTACCTTTCGTCTTCTGCCAGGGGAGGTCTCAAAATAGCTGCAGTCGGAATTGTCCCGGACCTCACCCTTAAAATGGCATACCTCACCGCTCTCTCTGCCGGAGGGAAGATAGTAAAGGTAATAAGCTACAAGATAAACCAGGAGGATATCCGGGAGCTTGAAAACCTTAAACCGGATATAGTTCTTTTTACAGGAGGAACTGACGGGGGGGATGAACACCACAACCTGCACAATGCCGGACAGCTTGGAAGAATGCACCTGGATGTTCCCATCATATATGCAGGAAACAGGTCCATCACAGAACAAATCCAAGATATTCTTGGGCACAGGAGGGTTTACTGTGTGGAGAATGTTCTCCCGGACCTGGAAGAGCCCAACCCTGAGCCGGCAAGGCAGAAAATACGGGAAGTATTTCTGGAACAGATTGTAACAGGCAAAGGACTGGACAGGATCATTCAGTCCACCGGAACCACTCCATTTCCCACTCCTCTTTCTCTGTATGAATTTACCAGGAAAATACTGGAAACCGCAGGAGGATGGGACAATTTCGGAATAATTGACCTGGGCGGAGCAACCACCGACTTTTATTCTGTATGTCCAGACAACACAGCAGACCCGATGGTTATTCTGAAGGGGATAAGGGAGCCGGCTGTAAAGAGAACAGTAGAAGGAGACCTGGGAATCAG
The DNA here is from genome assembly GCA_048622675.1 of Spirochaetota bacterium. Lineage (GTDB taxonomy): Bacteria > Spirochaetota > B62-G9 > B62-G9 > DRHN01 > JBMCUI01. Next base: position 1,423 of record JBMCUI010000315.1, read on the forward strand.
GGTGAATGCCTGTTCGGTCTATGATGCCGCCTCCGGTTTCATTGACCAGGAGATCGAGAGCGGCACCATCCATCGCCGGGACCTGCAAAACTATGTGAACAAGGTAGCCTCTGACACCTCTTATATCCCACACCAGGAAAAGGAGTCCATGTATGACCGGATTCTTGCCCGTGCGTGCCTCAGGCTGGCTGTATGCAGGCACTCGGGGAACCTGGAAACAGTGTACACCCCCCAGGGGGTGCGCTACCGCCAGAGAGGAAAAGACCTCAGAGGTCTTGAAAAGCTTGTCGGTACAGGAGGGTACCTTTCAGCAGGCCCCCTGTTCGATCCCCGTGATCTTTTTGCACACCGGACCTTCGACCCTGAAGGCAGACAGATTCTGGCACCGTCAAATTTCAGATATTTTAGAGATACAAACTACTTGCTGGGCCTTCTGGGAAATATCGCACTCGATTTCCCTGACCAGGCGGTGAAAGCCGCTCTAGAGCAGCTTACAGAAATAATGGGGAGCTGACAGAAATATGGTTGAAAACAAGAAGCTCAAAAAGGTTGAGTTTAATTCACTGAAACAAGAGGTGCTTGCGGGATGGTATACAGGAAAAGCAGTAAACCTGGACGAAGCAGTAAGATACCACCGCTCCCTTCCTCCTGAGAAAGTATTTTCCGAAGTATTAAAGCAGGCTGAGGCAGAAAAAGCCACCCTTCTTCAGCCCCGTTCCGGGGTTGCCCTGGTGGACGAACACATCAAGCTTTTGAAATTCCTGGAGAATGACGCTGACCTTCTTACCACTACCATAGACTCATACACCAGGCAGAACCGTTACCAGGAAGCGGCCAGGGGTATTGAAAAATCCTACCAGGCAGGCCGCTCCCTGCTGAACGGGTTCCCGGCCGTTAATCACGGAGTACACGAATGCAGAAAAGTAGTGGACCAGACAAACCATCCGGTACAGATACGCCACGGGACTCCTGATGCCCGTCTTCTGGCTGAAATAACCATGGCCGCCGGATTCCAGGCATTTGAAGGAGGAGGTATATCATACAACATTCCATATGCAAAAAAAGTCCCCCCGGAAAAGTCTATTTACGACTGGCAGTATGTGGACAGGCTGGTGGGGGAATACCAGGAAAGAGGGGTACAGATAAACCGTGAGCCATTCGGGCCTCTCTCCGGTACCCTGGTCCCACCATTTATAAGCCATGCAGTAGCTGTCATAGAGG
>JBMCUI010000316.1:0-2639 GCA_048622675.1 Spirochaetota bacterium
ACATGATGGTAGGGGCAGGAACATTTGGCCCTCGGTATATTGTGGGAGGTGGACAGTCTGTGGTCACCATGAATTCGATTCTTACCGCGTTCCTGTTTGCTGTGGTGGTAGGGGTTTTCTTTGGTGTATATCCGGCCAACAAAGCCTCGCGACTGGACCCTGTGGAGGCCCTGAGATATGAATAAAAGAGGTAATGAATGGCCCCGGCATCAAAAGGATGAGGGAGATAAATGAGGGGAAGGGTTCTCATTATAGAGGACGAAAGGGAAGTGGGAGAGCTTATAGAGGTATATCTGCAGAGAGAAGGAATTGAGACCAAACTGGTGGAGACAGCAGAAGATGGGCTGGATGCGTTCGCTACAGACATGTATGACCTGGTTGTACTGGACATCAATCTGCCCGGGATCGACGGTTTCCAGTTCCTTCAGAGAATAAGAAAGAATCAAAATCTTCCGGTTATCATTGTTTCAGCCAGAAATACCGATGAGGATATGGTGCTTGGCCTTGGAATTGGGGCGGATGAGTTCGTGACCAAACCTTTTTCCCCCAAGGTGCTTGCTGCACGGGTAAGAGCCCATCTGAGACGGTATTTTCAATCAAGCCGCACTGAGAAGAAATCCTACCGGTTTGGAAAGTACAGAGTCGACTTGGAAGGGCATATTCTTGAGAAAAACGGGGAAAGAGTTTCACTGCCTCCCAAAGAGTTTGCTGTTCTACAGCTTCTCATCAGCACCCCTGGAGCTGCAATGACACCTGAGCAGATCTATCAGCAGGTCTGGGGGCAGCAGTATGGTGATGTTGCCACAGTAGCAATACATGTGCAGAGACTGCGGAAAAAGATAGAAGATGATCCCTCCCATCCCCGCTTCATTGAGACCATCAAAGGATTTGGCTACCGGTTTAATCCAGGGGCCCTGGAGAACTGATTAGAGCCCCTGCCGGACTCAAACATAGGGTGAAAATTATAATGAAAGTTCGTTCAAAACTTATACTGCTCGCAGCTGGTGCTATAATTATCCCCATACTGGTAGCAGGTATTACAGGTCTGCTCAGTTATCAGTACGCAGAGAAAAAAAGGCTCATTACTTCCAGTAAGCTGGATGGAATAGTAAGCTCATTCCAGAAAGAAATTGCCCGGCAGGACATAGGAGAAAGATCATTGAAGCTGTCTGCCAAACCGCCCCTTCCCCAGGGAATGGATGCACTGGTTATCGACACCCGGGGAAACATACTCTTTTCCAGTTTTTCTGACATTGCTGAAGGGCCGATAGCAGATGCAAAGCCGTTGCTTAAAGATATGATTCATGAATCCACAGAAAGGCATATTATGTGGGTTCCACTGAAGGTAAACGGAGAAGCCAGGGCCAGTTTGGTCCTCCGGTTTCCACCCAGGCATAAAGGGAGAAAAAGGCCCCCATTTTATGTAAAGATCATGGAGCATGGAATGTACGGTTTTGGCGCACTGCTGGTGTTCTCAGTGGTGATGGTTGTAGTTATTATGCGGTCCATCAACCGGTCTATAACGAAACTGGAGCAGGCAACCAGGCAGGTATCCCAGGGCAGCCTTGATTTTGAGCTCAGGGCGAAGGGCGGGGACGAGTTTTCATCTTTGACCCGTTCATTTGAGGCCATGCGCCTTCAATTAAAGGAGGGCAGGGAGCAGCGCTCGAGGTTCCTTATAGGGGTTTCGCATGACCTTAAAACCCCCCTTACTTCCATTGAGGGGTACCTGGAAGCCATACTGGACGGTTTGGCAGATAATCCTGATAAACTTAGAAAATACATTACCATTGTGCAGGAAAAATCCAGGCTGCTGAGGGAAAGGATTGTACAGCTTATCGATTATGTGAAAATGGAGACAGGAGAGTGGAAGCTGAAAAAAGAGCAGTTTTCCCTGGGGGAGTTTCTTGAAACCATTGCTCAAATGTTCAGGGATGATGCGTATGTATTCAAACGAGAGTTCCGTTATCATTTCGGTTTACACCGGGACATTGCGGTAATGGGTGACAGGGAGCTTCTGCTCCGTGCATTTGAAAACCTGATGACCAACGCCATTCAATACACCAGAGAGAATGACACCATTGTTTTGAAAGCATATCAGGAAGACAACTCCATTATTATTTCCCTTACCGATACCGGGCCCGGGATTCCACCTGAAAATATAGACAAGATATTTGAACCCTTTTTCAGAGGTTCGGCTTCACGAAAGGGCAGGGGTACGGGTCTAGGACTTCCTGTGGTGAAGTCAATAATTAATACCCACGGTTGGTCCATTGAGGCAACATCCAGATCAGGTGAGGGGACCACGTTCAGGATAGTGGTAAGTAAATATTAAGAGATATTAATACATTTATATCAAATTCTGGTTGACCCTATAAATTTTTCATTTTTTGAGTTGCAAAATAACAAAAATTCTGATAATATTCCTTGCATGAAATATAAATGCTATTTATGCCAAACAAGCTATGAGGTTGCCCCCACAATATTCAGATGCAGTTGTGGGGGGTTTTTTTATACTGAGCAGGGAGAAATATTTCCCAAACAGGGGCTTGAGAAAAGAGGCTCCACCATCTGGCGGTACCGGGAGGCTTTTGGTCTGCCCGAAGACCTGGAGCCGTTTCAAGCCCTCCGCATCAACC
>JBMCUI010000317.1:0-2634 GCA_048622675.1 Spirochaetota bacterium
GGTCAGGATGGCACTGTAAAATCATGATCTTTTCCGGGGCGGGATATCCAGTGAGCAGACGGTGCGGTATGGGTGTACAATTACTTGAGGAGTCCGGTTAATGCATATACTTGATGATATAGTAAGGGACAGAAAAAAAAGAATCAATACCGAGGGGCACCACATGGGAGCAACCCTCCCCCCTTCCAGAACACTCCCGCTGGTCTCTCCGGCAACTCCCCTGGTGATCTGTGAAATAAAAAGAAGCTCCCCCTCCAGAGGATGGATCGCCCCCGGGATTGATGCAGCAACCCATACGTACAATTACTACAGAAAAGGTATCCGCAATATCTCAGTTCTCACCGAACAGGACCATTTTTGCGGATCACTTGATGACCTTTATCGGGTTAAAAAACGGTTTCCCAATGCGTTCATTCTCAGAAAAGACTTTATCCTGGACCCGGAGGACCTCAGGACCTCCTTCCTTGCAGGAGCTGATGGGGTGCTTCTTATAGCTTCCCTCCACTCCACTGAGGTACTGAAGCAGCTGTATGCACAGGCCACAGGTATGGGAATGGAAGTGCTGCTGGAAGTCCACACCCGGGAAGACCTGAAAAAAGCCGCTGCAGTTAAACCACGGTATACAGGTTTCAACAGCAGGGACCTTACCACGTTTGCGGTAGACCCTGCTGGACCTCTGCGGCTTATAAGCAGTATCACCTGGCCCACCAGTGCTGTGTATGAGTCGGGAATTACATCAAAGGAGCAGGCCCACCTGGCTTTTTCATCCGGCTTCAGCGGCATCCTGGCAGGAGAATCAGCAGTTAAAAATCCCTCCCTGATAGATGGGATACTGGAGAGTGCTTCTGCCGGTAAAAACGATTTCTGGGTGAGGCTTTTTTCCAGAAAAACCCCCGGCAGACCCCTGGTAAAGGTCTGCGGAATCACCAGGAAGGAAGACGCCCTGCTGGCGGCACGGATGGGGGCGGACATACTGGGGTTTATTTTTGCTCCTTCGCCCAGAAAAATAAACCCTGAGTTTGTAAGAACTACAGGAGACCTGGACATTTTAAAAATAGGAGTGGTATGCATGGACAGCCAGGACCGGAAGCTGCCGAGCGAGATAACCACGCTTTTAAATGAAGGGCTTTTAAGCGCAGTCCAGTTCCATGGTGAAGAGCTTCCCTGGAGCTGCTTCCGGATGGCTTTTCCGTATTACAAAGCACTCAGGATAAGGGAAACAGGGGACATTGAAAGGATGTCAGAGTACCGATCACCGAGGATTCTGGTGGATGCTTTCAGCACCAGTGCAAAAGGAGGAACAGGGAAACGTATACCCCATAAGCTGGTCACAAAAATAAAGCAAAACCACCCCCTGTGGCTGGCAGGAGGAGTCGGACCCCATAATGTGGAAAAAATTATCACGCAGTACAGCCCGGAGCTTATTGATGCCTCCAGTCTGCTGGAGCACTCCGCCGGCAGGAAGGACCCCCGTAAGATGGAGGCGTTTTTTGAAAAAATTAACTCTTCAATATCCACAGAAACATGCAACGTATTTTGATGCAGTATTGCCAAACAGGAGCCTGAATATGAGATTTGAAACTGAAAAAAGAGCCATGAGCAGAAGTTGCTTTTTCGGCAGCTTCGGAGGAAGATACACTGCAGAGATACTCCGCCCTCCCCTGGAAGAACTGGAACAAGAGTGGGAAGGGGCGATGCGTGACCGTGAGTTTAACCAGGAGCTGGAGGGGCTGTCCAGAGAATATGCAGGCAGGCCTACCCCTCTGTTATACGCACAAAATACCACCAACCAGCTGGGAGGAGCACACATCTATGTAAAGCTGGAAGGTCTTGCCAACACCGGGGCGCACAAGATAAACAATGTCCTGGGGCAGGCGCTTCTGGCAAAATACATGGGAAAAACCAGAATCATCGCCGAAACCGGGGCCGGCCAGCACGGATTGGCCACAGCTGCGGTGTGTGCAAAACTCGGTCTGCAGTGCAGGGTGTACATGGGAGAAACAGACATAGCAAGACAGCGTCCCAATGTATTCTGGATGGAGCTTTACGGCGCAGAAGTGGTGCCTGTGAGGGGAGGAGGGTCAGCTACCCTTAAAGATGCGGTAAACGAGTCCCTCAGGGACTGGGCGGAAAGCTTTGAGAATACACACTACCTGCTGGGTTCAGCTCTGGGGCCCCACCCCTATCCGGATATGGTCCGGGAGTTCCAGTCAGTAATAGGCAGGGAAGTGGAAAAAGATATCCAGGAAAAAGGGCTGGATGTGGAGGCCCTGATTGCCTGTGTAGGCGGGGGTTCCAATGCCATAGGCTTCTTTTACCCTTTTCTGGACAAACCTTCGCCCAGACTCATAGGAGTGGAAGCAGGCGGAACCAGCGACGAACCGGGCCAGCATGCATCCAGGATGTCCGGAGAGGGGAGACCGGGGATCATCCACGGCTACAAGTCACTTTTTTTAATGGACCGGGACGGCCAGGTATCCAAAACCCATTCTATTTCCGCGGGCCTGGACTACCCGGGAATAGGCCCCCAGCTGGCTTACCTGGGCAATAAAGGCAGGGTTTCCTTCACCAAAGCAAGAGACCGGGATGCACTGGATGCGGTAAGCACCTTTGCCAGGAATGAAGGGGTGATAT
>JBMCUI010000318.1:0-2591 GCA_048622675.1 Spirochaetota bacterium
ATTACACCGCTATGGACTAGTTTTTGAGTGATTTTACTTGACACACAACATAGGAAATGGATTTTGTAAAAAACCTTCGCTTCTCAAGTAAAAAAGCACTTCAGAGAATGCTTATTCGCAGGAGGACATCTTGCCTGTTTTTAGGAAGACTTTAAAGTTGCTTACACATTCTTTTTTTCTGGGGCAGGCTTCTATAAACTCCATAAACTTCACAATGTTGTTTACCGTATCTACGGATATATGGTGCTCCATACCACAGGAGTCTTTTTCTGCATTTTCTTTTCCCACGTCAAGCACCTGGGTCAGAAATTTTTTAAGAATGGAATGCCTCCTTCTGATCAACAAGGCTGCTTTCTGGCCGTTTGCAGTGAGCTCCACAGAATCGTATTTTACGTATTTGACCAGCCCCTTTTTTTGAAGCACACCCAGGGCAGAGGAAACGCTGGACATCTTGACCTTCATTTTCCCTGCGATATGCTTTACCCTCACCACCTTGAGGTCCTCCTCCAGGTGGCTTATGGCCTCCATGTAGTTCTCCATACTTTCAGAAAGACCAGCACTCTCTTTCTTATTTTCCCAGCCTTTACTCCTCTGGCCTATCTTATTTCTCTTTTGATTGATTACAGGGTTTTTCATGAACCTTTCCTTTACCTGGAAAAAACTCCCTCATCCATAAAAACATAATAACCGTACATATTCCCTTGTCTGCCCACCCCATCGGTTGCACCAAATATGGTTAAGGATGAAAACAACGAATACTGCTAAAATAAAATGCCTCCTGCCTGAACAATTAAAAATGCCATCACCCATGCCAGGGTTATCTCATAAGCAATACTGAAAACAGCCCATTTCCAGGAACCTGACTCGTTTTTTATGGCAGCAATGGTGGCAATACAGGGTGTATATATCAATACAAACACCAGAAAAGCATAGGCGCTGACAGGGGTCAGCCCTGATTTCTCTTTTAACAGAAGGCCGAGCTTCTTCTCTGATTCCTCCCCATCATCCTGCTGCTCTGCACCGTACAGCACCCCCATGGTCGACACAATCACCTCCTTGGCCACGAAACCGGTGAGCAGAGCGACATCCTCCCTCCAGCTGAACCCCAGGGGCCTGAAAGCAGGTTCGATGAACCTCCCTATAACCCCGATAAAGGAGTTGTACACCCCGGTTTTTTCCATCCTGGTAGACAGCCTGGAGAGCTGAGCCTGCTTCTGGTCCAGCAGTTCCTGCTTTTTTACCTGGTAGTTTTTTCCGGAAGGGTCCAGGGACTCTATCCTCTCCTGGTATTCCCTGACAACCCTGTCCATCCTGGTCTGGTAATACCCACTGAACCCTCCCCTGGGGAAGGAGCTCAAAAACCAGATGACAATGGAGCCCACCAGAATGATGGTACCCATCTTTTTCAGAAAAATAACCGACCTGTCCCACATGTGGATAATAACTGACTTGACGGTGGGCAGCCTGTATGGGGGAAGCTCCATCACAAAAGGCTCCGCCTCTCCCCGGAAAATGGTCTTCCGGAACAGCCTTCCCATTGCTATGGCCAGAACAATTCCCAGTACATAGAGAGAGAAAATGGCATTGCCCGCCCTGGCCCCGAAAAAGGTTCCAGCCACCAGTACATACACCGGCAGCCGGGCGCTGCAGCTCATAAGAGGGTTGATCAGGATGGTCAGTATCCGGTCTTTGCGGTTCCCCAGGGTCCGGGCAGCCATGATTGCAGGCACATTGCACCCGAAGCCCATTATCATGGGAATAAATGACTTGCCGTGCAGGCCGATAACGTGCATAATCCGGTCCATTACAAAGGCCGCTCTGGCCATATATCCGGTGTCTTCAATGACCGATATCAAAAGAAACAGAAGAAGGATATTGGGAAGAAAGACCACTACTCCTCCCACTCCGCTGATTACACCGTCCACCACCAGGCTGTTTACAAGCCCCCCGGGTATTACCGTGTTCAGGGCACCGGCCAGAACCTCTATACCGGATTCGATCCAGGCCATGGGATAGGCCCCCACCCGAAAGGTCACCTGGAACATCATCCAGATAAAAAACACCAGCAGAGGTATGCCCAGAAGTTTGTTGGTCAGTACTTTGTCTATTTTCTGGGATACATCTTCTGTTTTTCTTTCCCCCAGGGTTATGCACTCCTGCAGAAGTCCGCTTATAAAACCGTAGCGGCCGTCGGCTATCAGGTTTTCAGGCTCATCGTGGAATATACGCTGGAGATGCTCCCGGGAGGAGTCCACCTGTTTCATAATGGACCGGGGATTGGGACTGGTTCGGAGCTTTTCCATAGCATCGTGGTCATTTTCCAGGAGCTTCACCGCCAGCCACCTGGGTGAATACCTGGATGCCGGTTCTTTATGGGCCTTTATTCTGGAGGATATTTTTTGTATTTCTTCCTCAAGCTCGCTTCCGTAGGAGATCCGGACATGCCTGGTCTTTTTCTGGGTGCCTTCGTACACCTCAACGACCCTGTCCAGGACCTCCTGCACCCCCTTTCCCCTGTAGCCCACGGTGAATACCACCGGACCGCCCAGCAGAACCCCCAGGTTTTCTCCCTCTATTATCAGCCCCTGCTT
>JBMCUI010000319.1:0-2590 GCA_048622675.1 Spirochaetota bacterium
TCTCAGTGCTTTTAGGATCCGCATGCCCCATGAGCTGCTGCTGCACCAGGACATTTACGATGAATTCATGGAAAAGCTGGTCCGCCGCACTAAAAGCCTCAAGCTCGGTGATACTCTGGACCCAGACACCCAGATGGGCTCTCTGATCAGCAAAGACCAGGTCAAAAAGGTTGACGGGTATGTAAAAGAAGCAGTAAAAAACGGGGCCAAACTCGCCTGTGGAGGACAGCAGTATACCCAGCCTCCCTGTGACAAAGGCAACTACTACCTGCCTACCATCCTGGAAAATGTAGAAAATACCATGAAGTGCGCCAGAGAAGAAATATTCGGGCCGGTGCTGGTGGTTATGAAATACCGCAGCCTGGACGAAGCAATTGCCATGGCCAACGACAACCAGTACGCCCTGGGAGCTACTATATGGAGTGAGGACCCCAAGACCCTGTTCTATGCCAGCAAAAAAGTAGATGCAGGGATAGTGTGGCTGAACACCAATGTTATGTCCAAAATAGAAGCCCCTTACGGAGGCAATAAAAACAGCGGCCTGGGAAGGGAAGACGGAACCATCGGCATAAAAGAGTATTTAAAAGTAAAAAATAATGTGCTTTACACTGCCAGAGAATATGACAATTTCTACGGGTTCAGCTGATTGTTTTCTGGTTTTTAGACCACTCTATTCTTTTCAAACAGAGTAGAGTGGTTTTCCATTTTTCAGCATTTCATAAACATTGAGGGCGGTTTTTTTCTGCAGGTCTACTATAGACTCCTCCGAATACCAGCTCATATGGGGAGTAATAATTACCCTGCCGGGATATTTAAGCAGAATAGATTTATGGTAGTCGGTATCTTCATACTCCAGCACATCCAGACCGCACATGGAAACTTTTCCGCTTTCAATCGCATCAGCAAGGGCTTTTTCATCTATCAACCCTCCCCTGGAGGTGTTTATGATAATTACCCCATCCTTCATACAGGTAAACTTTTCTTTGTCAAATAGATGATAGGTCTCCTTATTGAGCGGTGCATGAACTGACAGAATATCCGACTTTGACAACAGTTCTTCCATAGAAACAAATTGCATCCATTTATAGGATTTTTTATCCTTAAAATAGGGGTCATAAGCCAGTATAGTTACTCCGAATCCGCGCAGTTTTTCAGCTACCCTCCTGGCTATGCTTCCGAAAGCAAAAAGCCCCACCGTATAGTTTGAAAACCTGTGGATGGGTTTTATTTTTTGATATTCCCATTCTCCATTGAATAAAAGACTGCTTGCCAGCGATACCTTTCTTATACAGTTCATCATATGGGCCAGGGTGTTATCTGATACCTCTTCGAGGCAGTACCCAGGAACATTGGCCACCACTATCCCTTTATTTTTTGCCGCGTGCACATCTATATTGTCCACACCTATGGCATAACGGGATATAATTTTGCATTTCTCAAGGCCCTGGATCACATCCTGAGTTATCCGGGCAAATTGAACAATAACGGCATCAGCATCACGAGCATAGGTGAGAATACTATCTTCGTCCCTCAGCCCTCCTTGGGTTATTTTTGTACCGTCAATTATCTCCACATCACCCAGTCCCTGAAGGATTTTAATTTCCTGTTCATTGCTGGGGTAGTAATAGTCAGTAAATACAATCTTGTACTGGCTCATATTTCCTCCCTCTGCATTATTCCGGCAAGATTTGCAATACTGATAGCACCTCGTATACCGAGCATATCCACCTCATCATCAGCGGTTATTTTTACTATATCCTTATTTATCCCGACTTTATTTTTCAGAAGGTACTCGTATATAGCACATCTCCTCCCGGAGCCGATAAGGATAAAATTGGTATCGGAGGGAAAACCCAGGGGTTGAAATTGATTCATTGACTTCATATCCTCGGAAGCTATAAGAGATTCGACAAACAGTTTTCTCTGGTACCACTTTGTATCAAGAAGTGTATCCAGAAACCTGGGCATTAAAAGTGAGCGTAAAAATCCGGAGTTTTCCACCCACCTGTAGCTGGAATCAATAATACTGCCATCAAAAAACTCTTGGGGCTCCTCGCTGTCCTCCCGTATGGATTTCCCAATAAAAGTATTTTTAATTATAGCTTCATATACCTGGCCGGATACAGTGGTAATACTGCCAAGAATTTTTTCTTTTCTGTTTATAGAAATAAACTTGGTATGCGAAGACAACACCATCACTGTAACAGGAAGGTCAATAGAATAGCCGGCAAGCAGCCCGGCTGTCTGGGTTTCCTCGCCCCTCATAAAATCAAGCACTCCCACATCCTGTATGGTGGCCGAATCAGGGTCAAACCTGTTTTTTATCCCCCTTATAAAATAAATTGGAATATCCACCGGAAACACCGAGGTATCATGTACTCTTTTCATACTATCTGCAAGGTCTTTCACTCCAGCTGGAGCCCACAGGTGAGGTATTTCCATCAATCCTATTTCTGATGTTATCATGCCCCAGGAAACAGCAAATTCTATTTGACTGACATCCACACCGGATTCATCAAGGGCATTGAAAAAGGTCTCTTTCAGTCCCTGCTTTAATGCCTGATTGGTACCGTTGACAGCAGTATCCCTC
>JBMCUI010000320.1:0-2578 GCA_048622675.1 Spirochaetota bacterium
GGGCAACAGCGGCTGCGTGCATGGCCTGCATCACTTTGGCAGAAAACACCGAGGAAAAACCCATTACAAAGCCTACCGAAAGGTCGATTCCACCGGTAATTATCACATATGTTTCAGCAGCAGCCAGAAGGAAAAAAATTGTGGACATGTGGATAATATTTTGAATATTGGGAACACTTAAAAAGCCTTTTCCAGTAAAACTGAAAATAAGAACCAGAAAGAATAGAAATATAAGGGCCCAGTTTTTGGCTGTAATGACTACCAATTTAGGGTAATTATGATATAGTTCGGTGGACTGTTTTACCGGCACCAGGGTCTCCTTTCAGCAATTTTAACAAATTTTATAAAAATATGGTGGTTTTAAATAATGGAGAGGATTGATTGTTTTATCAACCCTCTCCTGTGATTTCTCACATCATCCCTATAAAATCCTCGGGCAGTTCTGCTGTCCGGCGGAAAAGGCATGCTCATGCTGTAAGAAAAGAGAAATATACTTTTATTACTTTGAGTAGATATACTGCTGCATACCAGGGTCATTCACGTTTTCCTGGGTAAAGAACTCAAACCCTGGAATAACTCTCTTTGGCACTTCAGCATCCTGGGTAAAGTATTTGTATCCCCATTCGACAGCCAGGGAGCCTATCTCTGCCGGCTTCTGGGCCAGCACCAGGTCGACCTTGCCTTCTTTTAGAGCATTTATCAGGTCCTGGGTGGCATCCCAGGAGGCGATTTTTATTGCACCGGTGAGCCCGGCATTGACTACAGCCTGGTAAGCTCCCTGGGCACTGAAAAGGTTGGTCCCAAAAATACCAACTATGTCCGGGTATTTCTGAATTGCGGCAAGGGTCTGCTCCTGGGCTTTCTGCTGCACATCCAGGTTGTAGTCCACCCCCACTACTTCCATGTCTGGAAACTGGGCAACCCCTGCTTTGAACCCCTTTACTCTATTCATCACCGAGGAGACATCGGGGTTGGTGGTATTGATGTACACTTTCCCTTTTTCTCCCAGCATAGCTGCCAGGTGCTCTGCCACCTTTTTGCCTCCCAGGAAATTGTCAGTCCCGATGTAGGCGAGGGGGAAGCTGTATTCGCTGGGCTTTGAATAATCCCCATCTCCCAGGTAGGTATCCACAGTAATTATCTCGATACCCTGGTCATAGAGTTTTTTCAGGGGAGAGATAAGGGCATCAACTGAAGTGGGTGCTATCATAATAAGGTCGATATCCCCCCTGGCTGCAGTTGCCTCCAGAATAGGCACCTGGGCCTCCGGACCCCACGATTTGGGAAACTCGGCGACTATCAGGTTAACACCCAGCTCTTCGGTCTTTTCCTTTACGCCTCTTTCCATGGTGTAGTAGAAGGGGTCGGCAATGCCGGGAACAAATGCAAAACTCAGCTGTTCTCCGACTGCCTTTTCTTTTTTGCCTTTGGCGAAGACCGGCAGACTGAAACTGAAAAGAAGCACTGCCACAAATACTACCATCAAAATCTTTTTCATAACTGCCTCCACAAATTATTGGAATATATGGTGGTTAACAACCGTAAATAATTTAACAAATACTGTGCCAATCTTATTGTCAGCTTTGTAATTTTTCATTTATTTGTTATATCATTGATTTTTAAGAAGTTAGGGGTGGAAATGATGGAATCAGCCCGGTACAGCCCCGGCGCCCCATGGTTTATATTTTCATGACATGGATACCAGCGTATACACCAGGTGTATAGTTTTATAACCACCGGTCAGGGATAATCGAAGGCAGGGGAATTACGTTAGAATACTCCCGGTGTAGGGGGCCACCGGTGCAGAGAGAATTACAGCCAGGAAAATAAAGATACAATCGGCCGGTCTGTTTGTGCAGCTATGATGCGGGGGTGCTAGAACTGCTCTATAAACCTGAGGTCTCCGGAATGGAAGAGCCTGATATCATCTATTCGGTAGCGCATCATTACCAGCCTGTCCAGGCCCATGCCGAATGCAAACCCCGAGTACTCCTGCGGGTCAATGCCCCCGTATCGCAGTACATTGGGGTGCACCAGTCCGCAGGGAAGCAGCTCCAGCCATCCTGAGTGTTTGCACACCGGGCATCCTCTGCCCCCGCACAGCACACAGTTTATGTCCAGCTCAAAACCGGGCTCCACAAAGGGGAAATACCCCGGTCTGAGCCTTACTTTTACCTCCTGTCTGAATACCTGGTTGAGCATGGTCTTCATCACTGCAATAAGGTTGGAAACTGAGATACCCTTATCTATCATGAGCCCTTCTACCTGGTAGAAGGTATGTTCATGGGATGCATCGGTCTGCTCGTACCGGAAAACTCTTCCCGGGGCAATGGCCCTGATAGGGGGGCGGAATTTTTCCATGGTCCTGATCTGAACACTGGAGGTATGGGTCCGGAGCAGTGCTCCCTCCCGGGTCCAGATAGTGTCCTGCATGTCTCTGGCAGGATGGTCCTGAGGAATGTTCAGGGCTTCAAAGTTGTAGTAATCCAGCTCCACCTCGGGCCCTGCTGCGATCATGAATCCCATGGAAGCGAATATGTCCTCCACTTCCATACGCATCCGGGTGATGGGGTGGAGG
>JBMCUI010000321.1:0-2574 GCA_048622675.1 Spirochaetota bacterium
GACAAGGACCTGTTCATCCTTGCCTCCCAGCTTGACAGAGAAAAATGGCATTCTTTTCTTAAAGCAGAGGCAGACAAATATGAACTGTAACATAATGGCGCACATGGTGGCTTTTTATCCTGATGGTCCCTCCAGCATAAGTTTCGCCAGGGCGCTGGTGGACGGAGGGGCCGGGTACCTGGAAGTGCAGTTTCCCTTCAGCGACCCTCAGGCGGACGGTACTTTTATTCAGAGAGCATGCACCAGAGCTCTGGAGAAAGGGTTCAGGGTATCCGAAGGTTTCAAGCTGCTCTCCAGGATACGGAGCTTCTGCCGGGTGCCAATTTTTTTAATGGCATATGCCAATACCCTTTTTGTCTGCCATATAGAGAAGTTTTTAATGGATTGCATTACAGCAGGCATTCAGGGAGTAATAGTGCCTGACCTTACCCCCGGGTGTGACGAGGGGATATTTGCAACTGGGAAAGCCCTGGGAATACAGGTGGTTCCGGTGGTCGCTCCCACTATAAGCAGGAAAAGACTGCACATGATTTTTTCCATGAACCCGGAGTATATGTATGCCAGCCTGAGAAAAGGGATCACAGGAAGCTATACTAATATCGGGGAACAGAACATTAATTTCCTGAAAAAGTTGTCCGAATCAGGCGCTAAAATCCTTGCCGGCTTCGGAATATCCGAAAGAAAGCAGGTGGAGCTTCTTTCACCCTATATTGATGCTGCAGTGGTGGGCTCTGCTTTCATAAAAGAAGTGATTGGCAGAGAAGACCAGGACCCTTACACCCCGGTGCTGAAAAAAATACAACACCTCCACATTTAAAAACCGTTATTGACCAGGGAATGCTCCAAACTTATATTCCTTATTAAAACCAAAATAAACAGGAGGCTGCAAATGGAGTTCAACTACTACATGCCTGCTCGTCTGATTTTCGGACCCGGAAAGCTGAAGGAACTGGCTACTACGCCTTATCTACCAGGGAAAAAGGCTCTTTTAGTAATAGGAAAAAGCGGGGCTATGAGGAAGCAGGGATATCTGGACAGGGTCACAGAATACCTGCACCAGAACGGAGCTGAATCAGTGGTGTACGATAAAATCCAGCCCAATCCACTGGACGTACATGTAGAAGAAGGGGCGGAGGTGGCAAAAGAAAACGGATGTGACTTTGTAGCAGGTCTTGGAGGCGGGAGCACCATAGATTCTGCGAAAAGCATAGCAGTTATGGCCAGAAACACCGGAAGATACTGGGACTACCTCCAGGAGGGGAGCGGAGGCAGGAAAAACCCCGCCGGAGGAGCTCTTCCCATTGTGGCCATACCCACCACCGCTGGAACCGGTACAGAAGCTGATCCATGGACGGTTATTACCAACAGCGACCTCAACGAAAAGATAGGCTGGGGCAACGACCTGACATTTCCAGCAGTTTCCATTGTAGACCCGGAGCTGATGGTCAGCGTTCCCCCGGAATCCACCGCTCATACGGGTATGGATGCTTTTTTCCATGCTGCTGAGACCTACCTGGCCAATGCAAGACAACCTGCCAGCGACCATCTGGCACTGGAAGCAATCAGTCTGATAACCAAATACCTTCCTGCAGCAGTGAAAGACGGAAAAAATATGGAGGCACGTACTTCACTGGCCTGGGCCAGCACAGAAGCGGGGATCTGTGAATCGCTGTCCTCCTGCATATCCCACCACTCCATGGAGCACGCCATCAGCGCATACTACCCGGATGTAGCCCACGGTGCAGGACTTATCATGCTTTCGGTGGCATACTTCAGCTACCTCGCATCCAGGTACCATGAGCGATTTCCGGAGATGGCCAGAGCTATGGGAGAAAAAACAGAAGGGCTGGCTCCCAATGAGGCTTCCATGGCTTTTATCACCGGCCTTAAAAAACTTATAAAAAACAGCGGTGCAGAAGCAGAAAAACTCTCCAGGTACGGAGTTAAAAAAGAGGATTTTAAAAAACTGGCAGAAAACTCCTTTCATGCTATGGGAGGGCTATACAAACAAACACCGGTCAACTTAACTGTAGACGATGTTGTTACCATATTTGAGAATGCATATGAATAAAGTCCTTGGTATACGAATGCTGGCTGTTTATAGACTACAGCCAGCATTTAATTGATTTCTACACTTATGGTTTTCGAACATTACCTGTTGATGCCCAACCTTCCCATCCGGCTGGGTATGAAATTCTTTTTGCACCTGATTCTGCTGCCGATTTTACATTGTGCAGAAGGAGTACCGTTATTCACCGTGACTTCTCAACACCTTCTTGAACCTTTCCGCTGCCTCAGGAGCCGGGGGGCTTATACCGCTGAAAACCTTTTCTGGACTAACATCATCTACATTATAAAATTTTGATGTAGCCTCCTGGTCAATGCGCAGAGAGGAACCTTCAAGCGACACTCCTGCAAATATCCCCCTGCTCCTGGAATATGAATATATTTCTGCCTTTAGATTAAGATCCGTAGCAGCTGCAGCCTGTCTTCCCATGGGCCCGGCAGCAATCGAAGCATCTGCCCCCAGCGTCACCTTCCCCTTCACTATCCCCTCCACGCTCTTGTTTGACT
>JBMCUI010000322.1:0-2553 GCA_048622675.1 Spirochaetota bacterium
GGGAAGGATTTCTCAAATTAAGAAGCAAATTGAAGATACCACCTCTGACTACGACAGGGAGAAGCTCCAGGAAAGGCTGGCCAAACTTGCCGGTGGAGTGGCTGTTATCAATGTTGGCGCTGCCACAGAGGTTGAGCTTAAAGAGAAAAAGCACCGGGTGGAAGATGCACTTTCTGCAACCAGAGCAGCAGTAGAAGAAGGTATCGTTCCTGGTGGTGGTAGTACGTTGATCAAGGCGATTCCTGCACTGGAGAAGCTGGAGCTGTCAGGAGATGAAAATATCGGCAAAACCATTGTGACGAAGGCCCTTCAGGAGCCAATGAGGCAGATTGCCAACAATGCAGGCGTGGATGGGTCCATTATCGTGGAAAGGGCCAAAAAGGAGAAAGTCAACATCGGCTTCGATGCATCCAAAATGGAATGGCTGGACCTGTTCAAAGAAGGTATAATTGATCCTACCAAGGTGGTTCGATCAGAGCTGCAGAATGCAGCCAGTATCGGGGCAATGCTCCTTACCACCGAAACCATAGTTTCCGACATACCGGAAAAGAAGGACCAGCAGCAGCAGCAGCCCATGCCAGGCGGTGGAATGGGCGGTATGGGCGGTATGTACTAAAATTGATAATTTTGCAGAGAGAAGGAGAGGCTGCGGCCTCTCCTTTTTTTTGTAGGTCTGCATGAAGCAGGGTGCATTCATGTCAATGTTAGTTGACAATTCATTTTAAACAGTGATAGAATAGATTAAACCGGTTATATAAATAAACAAGATATATGGTCGGGTATAAACAGGTTAAAACCACGGTTGAGAAAATGAAAAAGGATAAATCAAAGCCAGGTAGTTCAAAAAGAGAAGATGAAAACCGTATTCTGGACTTGATGAAAAATATGGGGTTGGAAAAGCTAGGTGAGGAAGATTTTCCGGAAGAAGTTAAACAGAAAATTAAAAACGCAACTCCTGAAGAGCTGAAAAAGCTGGAAGAGGAGATGGGACTGAGAGATGAAACGGCTTCAATTAAAGCCCATTCCCAGAAAGAACCGGAAAAGACCGACGTTGAAGAAGATGGTGAATTCGTGGAAAATAAGCAGACAGAGGTCCACAAAAAACATGATGTTGATGGTTGGTTTAAAATACACATTGCAGAAGATAAAATGAGTGCGGCCATTGATCTTGTTCCCTCCCAGGGGGGAGGGAAGAGCTTGAGTTTCCCTGATATTCAGCAAACTATAGCTGAGATGGGTATCTGTTACGGGGTGAACTGGCAGCTGCTGCAGAAGCTGATTGAACGTGTAGAAAAAACCCAAAACAGTAAACAAGGGGTCATTTTTGCACAGGGGCATGCCCCTGAAGATGGGCAGGACGGAAGTATTGAGTTTCATTTCAGCAACAGTGATGAAATATTTCAGGAGTGAACTTTGGTTTTGTAGAGAGAATGGATATATTATAGAGTGGTAAGTAACTTCACCAAAGTTACACTATGATGCTCAGCCGCAGCAAGATGGTGTACACTGGCTTTTAAGTATGCGGAACTGGTGCTGGTAGTGGATATGGGTATATAACAATGGCGCTTTTCAGAAAGAAAAACTGTAACACCCACCCTCCATCTTCTTCAAAAAGAAAAAAATATCCTGACTATTCCAGAGAATCAACTGAAATTAAAAGGGAAGTTGTAAAAGTAGGGTTTGCAAGAAAGGGGGACCTGGTGGCAACCTTGAGCCTTTCAGTACCTGGCCGAAACGGAAAGAATATTCTAGGCGAAGAGGTAGCTGCCAGACAGCCTGAACAGGTAGCGCTTTCGGCGGGAAGAAACATAAAAGTTGAACAGGGCAGCCGTTATTATACGGCTCTGGACGGAAAAATTGAGGTGCTGGAAGATCAAAAGGGGGGCTTCCATATTCTGGCCAGGCCATACAGGGTGGGAAAGTTCAGTGTCAGTATTTCCGATGATGAAATGCAAGCTTTTCTTAATGTTACTCCTCCTGTAGGAGGAGGAAGGCCGGTTAAACAGGAAGATGTATTATCTGAGTGCAGAAAATTGGATATTAAGTTTGGACTTGATGAAAAGACCATTGGTGAAGCAGTACACAGGGCCAACCAGGAAAACCAGCCAGTGAATCACCAGGTGATTGCCAGAGGAGAAGAGCCTGTACATGGAGAAGATGGAAAGCTTGAGTATAAAGTGAAGTTTGCCTCAGGCAGCCCGTATACAACAATGGATGACGGAAGTGTTGACTTTAAGGAACATGATACCATAACCAGTGTAGAGGAAAACCAGCTTCTGGCGGTGGTAGACCCCCCCTGCAACCCTGTAAAGGAAGGACATACCGTAAAAGGTGAGCCTATTAGGGCCAGAGAAGGCCAGGGTGTGGCCCTGGAGCCAGGGAAAAATATAAGAAAAGAAATAAAACAGGAACAGGTATTGTATTATGCACAAACAGGTGGAAGGCTGGTGGCGTCCCCTGGACGAATAGATGTTGAACCTCTGCTGACTGTAAAAGAAGATGTGGGTCCTAAAACCGGCAATGTGAAATTTGATGGTACAGTGACCATAAAAG
>JBMCUI010000323.1:0-2545 GCA_048622675.1 Spirochaetota bacterium
GGTGAAAAATCATCCTCAACTATCAGCACTTCCAAAGAAACCGGCCAGTACACCGAAAAAGAAAAAGAAAAAGAAGAACAGAAAAAACAGAGTTAGTTGGCAGGCAGTTATATTGCTTATTCTTTCTCTTCAGTTGTGCAATAAATTTGCATACCCGAGTTAAAGGGAGTAACATGAGAAAATCATTTTTACTGATTACCCTGATAGTTATTCTTTCCCTCCTGCCTCTGTTTACCGGCAACTGCAGCTTTCAGGAAGCATATGAGCTGTACAAACAGGAGAAATATTATGATGCAGAAAAAATCCTGCTTCGGCTCAAAGAATTAACTCCCGACAACCTGGATATATATGCAGTACTGGGGTGGTGCTATTTAAATACGGGGCGCCAATCAAAGGCTATTGATATAAGTGAGGAAGGCCTGGAGAGAAACCCAAAAGACACCCGACTTTTAACCACTATAGGCAGGGCCTACCTTGAGTTAAAAAGGCATAAAAGAGCTATCCCCTATCTGGAGAAGTCTATTTCCATGGACCCAAACTATGAGTTTAATTATTACTACCTGGGCCGAGTGTACCTGGACCAGGAGAAGTATATTCTCGCCGAAACAGCCCTCTCAGCAGCAATTATGCTCAGTGATAAAAGGTGGTATTTTTATAAATACCGTGGGTTGGTCTATGAGCGGCTTTCCAATTATAATGCCGCTGAACAGGATTACAAGAAGGCCCTTTCTCTGAAGCCCAATGACCCACGGCTGAAAGAAGACCTTATCAGGGTGATAAGTATGCAAACCGAGCAGATGCAGCAGGAGATGCAGTTCTGAACCAACCCCTAATCCACCTTGCTGCAGACCTTAAAATAGGGTGTGTTTGCAGGTGCATCCCAGAGTTTCTTTATTTCATCGTTCGCCCTGCACATAGAAAGAGAAAATCCTGCCATTTCCTGAGTGGTAATGAAGTTGCCGATAAGCGGCTTATAGGGTCTGATGTTTTTATTGTTAAGTATTTCTTCCAGTCTGTTGTAAAGTATAAACATCTCCATCAGGGTGGTTGAGCCGCTTCCATTAATTAATACCAGAACTTCATCGCCGTTTTTGTACTCCCCGTCCTTAATTACCCTGTCTGCTACAATGTCCATTACCTCGTTTGCACTCATCACCTTAAGCGGCCCTTCGGGTCCTGCTTCCCCATGTACTCCCGGGCCTATGATGAGCTCATCTTCCGCCAGGTCAAAAAGGTACTGTCCGGTGGTGGGAATGGTGCAGGGCCTGAGTGCTACAGAAAGGGTCCGGGTTGCAGCATTTACCTGCTTGACCTTCTGGATAATTTCTTCCCTGCTTTTGCCCTCCTCCGCCATTGCTCCTGCCGCCTTGAAACTGAAGGTCATGCCGGCCATTCCTCTGCGGTTTTCCTCCTCCCCCTTGGGAGCGCTTGCGATGTCATCGTAGAGAAGAACGCTTTCTACGTCTATACCTTCATCCCTGGCCATTTCGTTGGCCAGGTTGCCGTTTATTACATCTCCTTCATGGTTGGCTATCAGGGAAAGTACCGGAGTATTTCCGCTCATTTCCCAGGCAGTTTTTATCCCTTCATATATCCGGTCACCCCCTGAGCAGGCAAAGATACCTCCCGGTACTTCTACGTCATGCATGCCATATCCCAGCATTCCATCATAGCCGGGTTCATGTCCGATACCCTGGCCGAAAACAATCTGGACTTTCCCTTTTGGCTTTGGATGCCGGCGGATTATGATGTTGTTTTCCAGCAGCTGCAGGATATGGCTGTGGGACTTTACCAGCCCCTGGATAAGTTCATCAACAATGTCTTCGGGTTTGTTTATAAACTTTTTCATGCCCATAAATGTAGCCTCCCCACCTGTAAAGTTTTGATAGACTTTTTCTTTATAGAACTAAAAGTGTAACAAATTTCATCCAAATTGCAACTGAAAATAGTGAATTATTACAATTAAGATGAGTAAACAATCTCCCCACCTACTATGGTCTTCCAAACTGTTTTGTCAGGATTAAGCAGAACTATATCTGCATGTGCTCCTGGTGCCAGAAAGCCCTTTTTATTTTCAACTCCCAGCAGTCTGGCCGGATTCAGAGTGGCTGTTTTTAGGGCATCAGGATAACTGTATCCGGTAAACCTGCAAAACCGATCAATAAGCTCTGACATACCAAGGGTGGTCCCTATAAGAGTCCCGTCTGCATAACTGGCTGCTCCCCCTTCAGATATGTATTCGAGCCCATTATAAGAGTAGGGTCCTTCGGGCAGACCCATGGCCTGCATTCCGTCGGTAATGATCACTATTCTGTCCTTGTCCAAGATTCTGGATGCAAATTTTAAAATTTGGGGATGAATATGGACCCCATCAGAGATAACCTGAGTGGTGATATGATTGGTTTCCAGGATGGCCAGGAGTGGACCTGGCTCCCGGTGGTGAAGGGGAGGCATGGCGTTGAAAAGGTGGGTAGCGTGGTTTATTCCTGCTTCAATTCCCCTCAGCGCCGTATGGTAGGAACAGTTTGTATGTCCTATAGAGGCT
>JBMCUI010000324.1:0-2545 GCA_048622675.1 Spirochaetota bacterium
ATTTTTACCTTGGTCCGGAGCTGGAATACTTTTACTTCAAAACAGCAGAGGGGGAGCCCCAGGGCCTGGATGCAGGAGGTTATTTCGATTTGACTCCCAGGGATGTTGCCAGCCCTCTTAGAAAACAGACCATCCTGGCTCTGGACAAAATGGGAATAAAAGTAGAATTCAGCCACCACGAAGTAGCTCCCAGTCAGCATGAGATAGATCTTCATTACTGTGAAGCTCTGGAAATGGCCGACATTACCATGACCTACCGGCTTGCGGTAAAGGAAATCGCCCTGAAAAATGGGGTTTATGCCTCTTTTATGCCCAAGCCCCTGTTCGGGCAGAACGGCAGTGGAATGCATACCCATCAGTCTCTGTTTAAAAACGGAGAAAATGCATTTTTCGATCCTGAGGACAGATACCACCTTTCGGATGTGGGGAAATGCTATATAGCAGGGCTCCTGGAGCACGCCAGGGAGATTTGCCTGGTGGCAGCCCAGTGGGTAAATTCATACAAGAGGCTGGTCCCCGGGTATGAAGCACCGGTTTATGTATCCTGGGCAAGGAGAAACCGCTCCACCCTGGTACGGGTGCCCATGTATAAATTGGGCAAAGCAAAAGCCACCAGGGCAGAGTTCAGGTGCCCCGACCCTGCATGCAACCCCTATCTGGCATATTCTGTAATGCTTGCTGCAGGCCTGAAAGGAATAAGAGAGGGATACCAGCTTCCCGACCCGGTGGAGGAGGACATCTTCAGCATGAGCCCCGAGGAAAGGCAGAAGCGAGGCATACAATCATTGCCAGGCAGTCTGGGAGAGGCTATCATGGAAGCAGAAAAAAGCGATCTGGTGCGCAGGGCCCTGGGTGACCACATCTTTGAAAAGTTCATACAGAACAAAAAAATTGAGTGGGACAACTACAGGATACATGTGAGCAAGTACGAGTTGGACCGCTATCTTCCGGTGCTTTAGAACCAGAAAAATTATTGACAGCGTTATAGGATACCAGTCCTACACTGCACTTCTATTACCACCTGCTGTTAATTAAAAGCAGAGACAGACCACCCACAGATACGCCTGAGTGTCAAAAAGTAACTTTACCGGAAGTTACTTATCTCTGAGAAAAAAGCAGCCTGTCCCCTTTTATTTAAAAGAAGCTGAAATGGGTACTGATGCCGAATGAATCGATGGGCTGGTCCTCCCGGTCAAAGGTTCTCTTATAGTCAACAGAAAGGGCAATTCCCTGTGCAAGCTGGTATGAGATATTTGCTACCAGCACGGTATTTTCATCAAATGGGTCCTGGAATATGTCTTCCAGCTTGTCAGTTCTGTTGTATGACAGAGAGCCGTACACTTTGGGGACCAGACCTGGTGCAACATTAACATACATGCTGCCTTTTTTCACCGGAGTCTCTTCTGCACCCGAAATTTTTGTATAGCTTTTAAACTCCAGCCCGAAATCAAGCTTTTCCTTGAACAGGACCATTCCACCGCTTATAAAAATCCCGGCAGTGGTGGTATCCTCAAAAGATTCGCTTTTCTGATAGAGTATTAAATCCTGGAGCTCATCTGGATAGGCAAGCCTCCTGTTTTCCCACAGGCTGTCAACCATACCCGGTTCATAGTAATTGAGTATGTACCTGTATGCTGCTTTGTATCTAAAAATCCTGGCTATTTTTCCCATAAGGCCTACTGAGGTGCCCAGGCCCTTTACAAACTCCAGGGCCCCTGCATCTATTTTCCCCTGTAGATCGGTTGGAAGCTCTTTATACATGTAGCCCATCTTGGCTGCATCTCCGAAAATCTCCATGCTGAACACATCCAGTGCAATGATGGGAAGCTCAACATCAGACCCGAATACAAATATCCTGGGCAGCTGGTCTTCGGAGGTGGTACCATCTATGTTTGTGGGCTCGGACTTGGGCCTGTCGTGTACAGCAGACGCTCCAAATGCAAGGGGTATATCCTCCCCAAGAGGCCTCACGTAAAACCTTCCCCCCATTAGCTGGAACCTGGTGAAATCAGCCACCATGGTCTCAAAGCCTGCCCGTCCGGCATCTACATTAAACTGGAGCCCCAGTGTCCTCTCCTCAGGGAAGTAGACCATGTTGGAGTAGTTGTCTACAATAAAGCCATGTCCCAGATAAAAATCATCGATACTGCCTATTTTGAAGTACAACGGGTCTCCCCACTGCCCCCAGCTAACATAGTAGAACTTGAGAATAAAATCATGTACACCGTCTTTGAAATTCCTGAAGTCCCACTCATCGTGGTTCTGCCAGTCCTGAAAGCCCAGAATTCCCACATCTGGAGAAAATATGGCAGGGAGGTACAGTCCCAACCCCAGCTTGCCTATGGTCAGCTCCGGGGTAAAAACCCACCTGGCATATACATTATCATCTATGGTTACTGTACCCACATAGGCATTCATTTTCAGGAATTTCTCGATAAAGCTTTCTTTTTCCGGAGCTTTTTTCTCCTCCGGCTTGGGTTTTCCCTCTTCAGCTATCTCTGCTGCTTCTTTTTCAATCTCCTTGGCAAACTCCTCCGCCTCAGAC
>JBMCUI010000325.1:0-2527 GCA_048622675.1 Spirochaetota bacterium
T
Source organism: Spirochaetota bacterium (assembly GCA_048622675.1). Lineage (GTDB taxonomy): Bacteria > Spirochaetota > B62-G9 > B62-G9 > DRHN01 > JBMCUI01. The sequence continues at coordinate 2 of JBMCUI010000325.1, forward strand.
AATGATACTGGTTGAGGAGGGAAAATGGGGGTTCAATGCTATCACATACTTGTTCTGGTATTCTCTGTAATAAGGAAAGGCTTCTTTCTGGCCTTGGCCGTAATTCTCGGTAAGTTTGTTCTTCATAGAGGCAGCAAGTCTATCCACGATATCCGGTGACTGGTTTTCCAGCAGTGCAAACCTTGCACTGAAAAAAATAAGCTGTTTTTCCTGGTTAAAAAACAGCCCAATATTTTCTGTGTAAAACTCAAGCTGTTTCTGGAGGGAAACCAGGTATTTTCCGTAACCAGAAGTGATTTCCTGTTCAGCAATACGGTAGCCAGCTGACTCTGCTGAGTTGATAATTTCTGAATAGTTGGCATCAAACAAGATAAATGAATAGCCCGGTCCGGACTCCTGCTGAGAAAATCCTCTCTCTGCAGCTGCTCCGCCCAGCACTGCCGCCAGGGCCAATATACCCACTTTAATAAAAAAGGCTTTATTCAACAGAGTCACTCCTTTTTCCTGACACCTCTTCAAAAACAGCTGTTTGTAGTGTCAGTAGCTTTATTCCTTCCACTTTATCAGCTCAGGGTAAAGCGCCCTTACATTTTTATCGGAAGGAACCAGCCTGACATTTAGGTCCTGAATGCCGGAGGATTTCAGGGTTATGTTTCCCTGGTAACGGGCAGTTTTATCCTGGTGTTTTTCTACAAATTCCAGCCCTACTGTTTCAAAAATATTCTCTTTTTTCCTGAAATAGAACAGCTCCACATCAACATACTCTGGTTCAGCATCATCAAGATAAACACTGCACTGAATACTGACATTATCCCCCGAAAAAAGCAATTCTTTTTTATCCGCATCGGTTTTTACGTTTTCTATGTATACTTTATCCCATATTTCCTTTACCTTCTGTGCTCTATGTATGCTCTGTTTTAAAAGGCTTTTGTTATTTTCCAGAAGTTTCTCCTGCATGTTCATGCCCGGAAGATAAAATTTTTCAGCATAATCGCCTATCATTCTGTTAATATTGAAGTCTTTGAAAACACTGTACATAGACTCTCTCATCATATTCACCCATCTACGGGGTATTTCCCGCTCATCCCTTTCGTAATATGCTCTGGTAATCTCCTCTTCCAGCAGGTCGTATATCTGGTTTGACTCTGCTATGTCCCGCATAACCGGGTTGGTGTAAAAATCTCCTGCGGTAATTGCCCACCCGTTGTTCTGATGGTAGCACTCCGGCCACCACCCGTCCAGTATGCTCAGGTTAAGCACTCCGTTCATACCAGCCTTCATTCCCGATGTTCCGGAAGCTTCCTGGGGTTTTATGGGGGTGTTTATCCATACATCCGTTCCCTGCACCAGGTGCTCGGCTATACCTTTGTCATAGTTTTCTATAAAAATGACCCGGTCTTCCAGCCCATACTCCCTGGCATACTCAAGTATCTGTTTGATCATATCTTTGCCTTCTACATCTGCAGGGTGGGCCTTTCCTGCGAATATTAATTGAGTGGGCATTTTGGCATTGGTGAGGATGTTTTTCAGCCTCTCCCTGTCACGTATCAGAAGAAAGGGGCGTTTGTAGGAAGCAAATCTTTTTGCATAACAAACAGTGAGGTAATTCACTCCCAGCATCTCCCTGGCCTTTTTGATTTTGACCATAGAATACCCCTTTTTTATATAATCCTCCTCTACCTTTCTCCTTAAAAATGTAATCATCCTTCTTTTTCTTTTCATGTGGGCTTCCCATATCTCCTCATCGGGAATGTCCAGTATCCTGGACAGCATATTATTCTGGTGTGGTACATACATGTAGTCCGGTCCTAGGTAGGTCTCAAACAGGTACCTCATTTCACCGGAAAGCCAGGAGTAATGAACCCCATTGGTAATACCGGTAATGGGAATTTCTTCTACCCTGCTGCTGGGGAAAAGCCCCTGCCACATGTTTCTGGAAACCTGGGAGTGTATCTGTGAAACACCGTTAATATAACGTGAAAACCTCATGGCAAATGCAGGAAGCCAGAAAGTGCTGGTATCATTGTGCATTCCGAATTTGACAAATGCATCAAAACTGATACCCAGCTCCTCGATTTCCTTTTCCAGGTACTTCTTTATCATTTCTACGGAAAAGTTTTCATTTCCAGCCTCCACCGGAGTATGAGTGGTGAATACCATGGTGTTTTTCACCACTGCATATGCCTCATCGAAGCTGTAATTTTCTTCGTTGATAAGCTTTCTCAGACGTTCAATAATTAAAAAGGCAGAATGCCCTTCATTAATATGGAAAACATCAGGTTTTACCTGGATCTTTTCCAGCACCCGTACTCCCCCGAATCCCAGGACAATTTCCTGCATGATCCGGATATCTTTTCTTGCATCGTACAGATAATCGGTAATGGAGCGAAACTGAGGTGGGTTCTCCTCAATATTGGGGTCAAGAAGGAGAAGTTTGGACCTGCCCACGTTTATATACCATACCTGTATTCTGACCGGATTATCCAGAATATTCACCGTTACATATATGGGTTTGCCGTCTATAGT